>JASFTY010000102.1:0-10455 GCA_050050535.1 Gemmatimonadales bacterium
TTACTATGCTTCGGCCTCATCAGGATCGCTTTCAGGTGGACGAGGTCGATCCACATCCCTTCCGCGGCCAGTCGCCGCTCCCACCAGCCGGGTGACTCTTCGGGCATTGCGAACCACCCGTCCGCCAGGTCGGCGAGCTCCGGTTGCCGGCTCGTCTTCTTTCCGCCGTGGATGCGGTTCAACATCTTCGCATTGCTCAACGCGCGCTCACCGGTCGGATCGAGAAAGGCGGCGGCTGACTCCTTGCGATTGATCAGATAGTCAGCCGCGAAGTCGAAGGTATGGCGCAGCCAGGTCCCGACCTCCCGGTCTTCGACGTCCCAACGAGAGTAGTCGAGGACGCGATCGAACATCGCACGCCAGCCGTTATGGTCGGCGAGCCTGATCATCCCTTTGAATATCAGGCGATTCGTGTGGAAGCTGAACACGGCACGGTCAAGCACGCGGTCCAGCAGCCGGTCGTTGTGAGAGTGATCGAAGTCCCTGACCAGATGGAACGCCGCTCGCAGGTAAGCCTGACCGAGGTGGATGTCCAGCCGGTGTTCCCAATACGAATGCCCGATCGCCTGGGTGTTCGCCGAGGTGAGCAGCTTGCGGGGCAGGAAGTAGTTGTGAGCGATCGTGTCACCAGCCAGATGCGTCAGGTAGCCGAGCGCACAAGCGCGCGTCGCATCGGTATCTGCCGACTCGAGCAGCTCCTCGCCCACATGCCAGTGGTGGCAGTTGCGTCCGACCGGCGCGTATTTCTTGCCGAAGGTCATGTCGGCAGCGATAGAGCCGTAGAGGAAGTCGAGTGGATACCAGCGCAGAATCTCGGCGATCGCCGTCGGAAACAGCGCCAGCGCGCCGAGCAGTTCGGTGCCGACCAGGATGTGCATACCCGGGCCCCAAGCCCAAGCGGGCTCGGGTAAGAGCAAGATCGCCAGGCCTGCGAGGCCCAGAATTTTCAGCCAGCCCATGCGGGGGCTCAGACCTCCCGCACCCTACGCTCCCGGCGCAGAGCCTTGCTTAGCTGCTCGAGCTGCTGACGGGCCATGTCTCCGAACTCCTCTCGGGCGGCCTCGAGGGCCGCACCGAGCTCCTCTCGAAACTCGCCACTCAACTCGCGACCGGCCTCCCGTATCTCTTCGAGCGCCACCGAACCGGCACGTCTGACGCGGCGATAGCGCTTCGCCGCTATCGCTGGCAGCTTGTGCCGCGGACGCTCTGGGATCCATGTCGCGGCCAGCCCGGCGCCGACCAGGGCGCCGATGGTGAGGGCCAGAAGGTACTTGGCAGGTTCGCCTGAGCTGCTCGTCTGACGGTCGTACTGCCCGGTCTCCGCCTCACCGGCCATTCCGGTCACTCCTCCTCGTCTTCTACCTCGGCGGACTCGTCATCGTTCCGACCACCGCGGCGCAGCATCCGCGCGCCGGTGCGAATCCCGCGCAGCGCCGATGTCGCGGTCAGCAGCGTATCTTCGACCTCGCCTTGCACGACGTCGATCAGTGCGCCCAGTTCCTGGACCCGCTCCTCCGCCGCCTCCAGTGCATCCTCGAGCCGATCGTTGGCGATGGATATCGTATCGCTCACTCGGTCGACCTCCTTGCGGACCGACATCACGATGAAGTTCAGATTCTCGCCGACAGCTCGCGCGCGGTCGAGTACGGGTCTAGCGTCGCGCCCGATCTCGTCCAACGCCTTGTCCACGCTGCGCAGGCGGCGAGTTATCTTGTTGATCGCCCACGCGAGAATGATCATCCCGACGCCCAGGACCAGCACCGCTACGATCCCGACAATGCGAATCGTTATCGCCAGCCAATCCTCCACGTCACCCCTCCTGCGCTAGTCGACGACTGCAGCACCGGCGCTCGCCAGCCGACGGTCGAGCTCGCCGGCTCGCTCGAGCACCGCCCGAACCAGGAACGGCCCGATCAGGTCGGTGATACCCACGGCGATCACCAGGGTAGCGAAGAAGACACTGATCGCGGCCGACAGCTCGGGCCTCGTTGGATTGTAGATAAGGACGAAGGAAATAGCCATGGCCAGCGAGATGCCCCCCTGCGGTGTGAGCGCGAGGCCGAACGTGCCGGGCAGGTTGAGGTCTCGAGGCCGCAGCTTCGACGCGAGCAGACCGCCCAGCCACTTGGCGAGTATTCGCAGACCGACGTACGCGGCGACCAGTGGCGCGATCCACCACGACGCGAACTCGAGCAGCGCGCCAGCGAGTACCAGCAGGATGATATAGATCGGCTTCTCCCACTCCGACAAAGCCGTGTAGGCCCTGCGGCGCATCGGCGACAGGTTGCCGATCACTATGCCCGCGATCATGCAGATGAACAGGGGTGAGAGGGACAGATAGAACGCCGTGCCGGCCGCGAACAGGACCAGGCCGATCAGCAGGAGCAGCAACTCCTGGGTGCGAGGACGGACCCGTGTCAGCGACAGAAAAAGTATGCCGAAGAACAGTCCCAGCAGAACCGAGAAGGCGAACCATTCGAACAGCGACTGCACGCCGCCACCGCCTCCCAGTACGCCGCTGTGATGGGCCGAGTGCGTGAGCCCCAGAGCCGCGATCCCCACCGCCGCGTCGAGGCTGGCGATGTAGAAGAGGAGCCGCGCCACCCGCCCCCGCGTCTTGTAGGCGTTGGATATGAGCGCGATGGCGGCGGGCGTCGACACGCAGGCAGTCGCCGCCACCACCAGTACGACGACCTCCATACGTAGCGGTAACCAGGCGTCGGCGATCAGGTAGCCGGCGACGAACACGATACCGAACGCCACGACAGCCTGCAGCCAGGCGAGTGCGAGGTAGCGCGGTGGGAATTGGCGTAGGTGGTCCCGATCGAGCTGCAGGCCAAACAGCACGCCGATCCACCCCAGCCCGAGCGCGAGCAGCGGGTTGAGTCGATCGACGATGTCGGGCGAGAGGACACCCAGCAGGTGGGGGCCGAGTGCGAATCCGACGAATAGGAACGGTAGTCCGATGGCGATCGAGATACGCGGGCCCAACGGCGTGTCGCGTCTGGCGAAGGTCAGCTGGGCGCCCAGCAGACCGATCAGCGCCAGGATCAGCACAACGACGATCGGATTCACAGGTCCGCTTCTTCTCCAAGCTCCGGCGCGACACCGACTACGCGACTCACCGGGACGGTGAACATGATGCCCGTACCCGGATCGTCTAGGTTGCCACAGACGTCCTGAATGAGTGCGAACGCGGCATCTACCTTCTCTTGCTCGTCAATCACGCTGAAGATCGTGTAGTTCTGTGCGCGCGATCGCGAGATCAGCGTCTGAATGCCGGCGAACAGCGGGATGTCGTGGGTGAGAACGCGCGCCATCCCCTCGCTGTTGATTATCGTGGCGCCGGTAACACCGAGCTCGAGAAAGCCCGACAGGATGTCGTCGAGAGCTTCCGGCTGGTTGATCACGGCCACGAGTAGTTGCATAGAACTGCTCACCTTCAACGCTGACTAGGGGTGCTGCTCATCGAACGACCGGATCCTCTCGATTACCTCCTCGGCACTGCTCGCGCCGAGTAGCTCGCTCAGGATGTCCGGCTGCCGCATCAAACGCGCGATACGCGCCAGCAGCTTGATGTGCGTCCCGCTGTTTGCCGGCGGCGACAGCAGGAGAAAGACGGTGTGGACCGGTTGCTCGTCGAGTGAGCGGAAGTCTATCCCGCGCCGCGAGAAGCCCAGCTCGATGATGGTCGAGCCGAGTTCGGGATAGACTGCGTGCGGGATCGCCACACCGCCACCGATCCCGGTCGATTGGTCCGCCTCGCGCTTGAGCAATGCGTCGAGCACCGGGCGCTCTTCTGCGACCAGACCCTGCTCGGCCAGGTTGTGCACCATGTCTCGCAGAGTGTCCTCGACACCATCGCTCTGCAGGTCGAGCATGACCAGGTCGGGTCTCAACAGATTGTGCAGCTTCATGTCCGTTCACCGTTTGCAGGGCCGCCGCCCTTCACATAGCCACGGCCCCTCGACGGTGTCAAGCTGCGATTGACGGCTGCGAGCGTCTCGGCCTAACTTGGGCGTCGATGAGCAGTTTTATTGTCGAAGGCGGTCGCGGCCTCCGCGGTCACGTGAGGCCGGCGGGCAACAAGAACGCGGCATTGCCGATGTTGGCGGCGGCGCTGCTCACCGACGAGCCGGTCCGGCTGGCCAACCTGCCGGACATACGCGATGTCCACACGATGCTGGAGCTGCTTGGCGCGCTGGGCGTCGGTTTCGAGTGGACCGGCCCCGGCATGCTGACGCTGCAGGCGGCCGAGGTCCGCTCGGCGGCGCTCGAGCCTGAGCTTGCGGCGCGGATCCGAGCCTCCATTCTTTTGGCCGGGCCGATGCTTGCCCGCGGCGGCCAGCTTCGGTTGCCGCCGCCGGGCGGAGACGTGATTGGCCGGCGGCGGCTCGACACGCATTTCGACACGCTGCAGAAGCTCGGCGCCGAGGTCGAGCTGGGCGACGAGTTCATGCTTCGCGGCAGACTCCGCGGCGCCGAGATATTCCTGGACGAGCCCAGTGTAACAGGCACCGAAAACGCGGTCATGGCGGCCGCGCTGGCCAAGGGTACGACGGTGTTGCGCAACGCGGCGTCGGAGCCGCACGTGCAGGATCTCTGCAGGTTGCTGAACGCCATGGGTGCCCGCATAGCGGGTATCGGTACGAGCGAGCTGCGTATCGAGGGTGTCGAGCGACTGGGTGGTGCGAGCGCCGAGGTCAGTCCCGACCACATCGAGGTGGGCTCGTTTGTCGGCCTGGCGGCTGTGACGCGCAGCGAGCTCACCATCGGCGATGTCGAGCCCAACCACCTGTCGAGCATGCGGATCATGTTCGAGCGGCTGGGTGTGTTGTGCGAGCTTGAGGGGCGGACGCTGCGTGTGCCGGCGGACCAGTCACTGGAGGTCCGCATGGACATCGGGCAGCAGATCCCGAAGATCGATGACGGGCCCTGGCCGCTGTTTCCGGCCGATCTGATCAGCATCGCCCTCGTCCTCGCCACGCAATGTCGCGGCACTGTCCTGATCCACGAGAAGATGTACGAATCGCGGATGTTCTTCGCCGACAAGCTGACGGCGATGGGCGCCCGGATCGTGATCTGCGACCCACACCGTGCTGTGGTCGTGGGGCCCACGACGCTGCGGGGGTCGACGGTGGAGAGCCCCGACATCCGCGCCGGCATGGCCATCCTCATCGCCGCGCTCGGCGCCCAGGGGCGGAGCAGGATCTACAACATCGGCCAGATCGAGCGCGGCTACGAGCGCATCGACGAGCGGCTGCGGGCGCTCGGTGCCTCGATCGAGCGCGTCGAGTGACCCCGGCCGAGGAGCTCGATACCCGTCTGGGTCCCCTGCGGGTCTTCAAGCACGCCGACTGGGCGATCCGCTTCCCAGACTTGGTTCAGGGCATTACCGGACGAGTTGCCGGGCCCGATTTCGGTACCGCCGGGCCGTCCCCCGGACACGAACCTGCCACGACCTCAGACGGTTGGCTGCTGCTCCAGAGATTCTCCGGTATCCGAACTCTCGCTCGCTGCCGCCAGGTGCACGGCGCCGACGTCGTCACCTACCACGACTCCCAGCGCTCGGGTTTCGCCCTGCTCGGCCACGCCGACGCCATCGTCACCGCCCAGCCTGGCGTTCTCTTGACCGTGACGGTGGCAGACTGCGTCCCCGTCTTCATCGTCGACCCCGGGCGAAGGCTGCTGGGGCTGGCGCACGCCGGCTGGCGTGGTACCGCGGCGGGAGTGGTCGGGTCGACCCTCGAGGCGATGCGCCGGCTGGGGGCGGAGGCGGGATCGCTGTACGTCCACCTGGGGCCGGCAATATGTGGGCCATGCTACGAAGTCGGGCCCGAGGTCACGGCCGCCCTGGGCGGCTCCGACGAGACGCGGCATATCGATCTGCGCGCCCACCTAGCCTGCCAGCTCGTGGCCGCCGGGGTCGGAGGCGATCGGTTGACGGCCTCAGCGGCCTGTACGCGTTGCGATTCGGGGTCTTTCTTCTCCTACCGGGGTGGGGATCGGGGTCGGCGGATGTGCGCTTTCCTGGGGTGGACCGGCAGTTGATTTCCCGCAAAACCCCGTCTATATTAGGGCCGCTGTTGGGATGAGGCGCTAAGCTACGGCCGCAAGGTCACTTGAGCAGTGGGGATGCAGTACCTACCCCACTTTTTTATTGCCGGGCCTGCACCCGGCCGCGGACTGAAGATGGTATGGGGCAGAGTGTCGGCCCGATCGATGAGGAGCTCGAGCGAGCGGTAGAGGCCGCGCTCGAGGGGCTGGGGTTCGAGCTAGTCGAGCTGGAGGTGGCCGGACGTCGCAGTCGCCCGATTCTGCGCCTCCGTATCGACCGGCAGCGTTCGGAGCCGGGTCACGGTGTCACCGTGGACGATTGCGCACACGTCAGCCGTCAGCTCGAGGGTGCCCTGGAAGCCCGGGAGGGGCTCCTCTCCAGCTACGTGCTGGAGGTCTCCTCGCCGGGTGTCGAGCGACCGCTGCGCAAGCGGTGTGATTTCGAGCGCGTCGTGGGGCAGGAGATCGCGGTGCGCGGCCGTGAGCCGCTGCGCCGGGGCAGCTGGCGCCTGCAAGGGGTGCTGCTGGGCATTGAGGGCTCCGGCGAGAACGAGCGGTTGCGTCTGCGGTTGGGCGATGGCAGTGAGGTGGAGGTCCTCCGCTCAGCGGTCCTCAAAGCGAACCTGGTGTTTCGCTGGGGCGAGGTGGGGAAGCCTGGAAAGGGCCGGCGGCGGCGCTCGAGTGGTGATTGAATCGAGAAGGTAAAGCCCGCAATCGTTTCGGGGCGTGGCAGATAGCAAGGGAGTATCGAACGGATGGCGAACGCTGGACAGGTACTGGAAGCTTTTCGTGTGATGACGGCGCACAAGTCGCTGTCGCGCGAGGAGCTGCACGATCTGATCAAGGACGGGATCCATGCGGCTCTGGCGAAGCGATACGGCCCCAACGTGCAGGCCGAGATCATCATCGATGAAGAGAAGGGCAAGATCGACATCATAGTCCTCAAAGAAGTGGTCGCCGAGGTCATCGACCCCTCCCGTGAGGTGAGTGTCGAGGAGGCGCGCTGGGACGACCCCGACTTCCAGATCGGCGACCTGCTCGAAATCCCGGTCGAGTTCTCCGAGTTCGGACGTACGGCAGTGCTGGCCGCGAAACAGCGGATCATACAGCGCGTTCGCGAAGGCGAGCGCAACCGCATACGCGAGGAGTTCGCCGACAAAATCGGCGAGCTGTTGTCCGGCGAAGTGCAGGCGATCGAGCGCGGCAAGCTGGTGGTGATGCTCAATGTGCTGCGCGAGGCCGAGGCGATTATACCATGGCGTGAGCAGAACCCGCGCGAGCGTTTCCGCCAGGGCGAGCCGATCCGGGCCGTCCTCAAGAAGCTCGAAGAGACGCCTAAGGGCCCTCGCCTGATACTCTCGCGTGCCGATCCCGGCTTCGTAGCTGCGCTCTTCAAGCTGGAAGTGCCGGAGATCTACCAGGGTGTCGTCAAGATCATCGATATCGCTCGTGAAGCGGGCGGCCGAACGAAGATCGCCGTCGTCTCGAACGACGACTCGATCGATCCGGTCGGCGCCTGTGTCGGGCTCAAGGGCTCGCGCGTCCAAGCCGTCGTCTCGGAGATGAGCGGCGAACGGATCGATATCGTGCCCTGGCATCCGGATCCGGAGATCTATGCAAAGCGCGCGCTCGCTCCGGCAAAGGTGGCCAAAGTCATCTCGGAGGGCGAGCAGAAGGTCATCACGGCGATCGTCGATGAGGACCAACTCTCGCTCGCCATCGGGCGAAACGGTCAGAACGTTCGGCTCGCGTCCCAGCTCATCGGCTGGCAGATCGATCTCTACTCGAGTCGCGAGTGGATGGAGCGTGGGGCTCAGATCGCTCTGTTCGGCGGCGGCGAAGAGGACGAACGGGCCGCCGACTTCCCACTCGCCGAGCTCGAGATTCCGCCGGCAGTGCTGGCAGCGCTGCAGGCGGCCGGCCATCAGACGTTCCTCAACATCATCGACCTGGAACGCGACGACTTCCTGCGGATACCTGGCATAGACCCCGAGGATGCCGATCTGTTGGAGAAGCTGATCGAGGAACTCACTATCGTGGAGGAGCCCGTCGAGCTGTCGGGGCAAATCCCGACGCACGCAAAGCCGGTGGCGACGGGCGGCCCGTTCCGGGACCTGGAAGAGGAGGAGGAGAAAGTCGAAGAGGCCGACACCGCGGCGTCCGATTCGGTCGAATCGGAGGCTCCAACGACCGAGGAGGTGGCCGGCGCCACGACCGGCAATGGCGAACCGACCGAGGAGGCGGAGCTTGCCACCGAAGAGGGGTCCGCGACGGTCGAGGAGGTCACACCGGCGGCCGAGGCGGATGTCGAGGCGGTGGCGGAGGGTGAAGCGGACGAGCGAGTCTGAGGCAGTAGCGCGTTTTGGAGTTGCAGAGGCGGTAGAAGTAAGGGGACAGGAGGGATTTGCCCGTGGCGAAGATGCGGGTCTACGAGCTGGCGAAGGAATTCGAGATCAAGAGCGAGCGCCTGATCCACGTGCTCAGGGAGATGGACATCCCTGTCCGCAGCCACATGTCCGCTTTGGATGAGGGGCAGGTCGCCCGCGCACGCACGCGTCTGGAGCGGGACAAGCGGCGGCCGGACACGAAGGGCGGCAGGTCGGATGCCGCCGGCCGTCGTCGTCGTCGCCGTCGTGTGGTCGAGAAGCCCGAGCCGGTGGAAGTGGCGGTCGAAGAGCTGCCCGCCGCGACGGAAACGGATGTCGAGGTCGAGGAGCCGGCAGAGCCGCAGGAGCCGGCGATCGAAGTCGCGGCCGAGGCCGCTGAGGTGCCCGTGTGGCCCGGCGAGCCCGACATCGCAGCGCCCGAGGAAGGGGCGGAACCGGTTGCCGCGGAGGCAGCGCCGCCGGTCGAGGAAGCTGAACCGGAAGCAGCACCCGCCGATGAGGAACTGGCCGAGGTGGCGGCGGAAGCTGCGGCCGAGCCGACAGAGCCACCCCCGCCACCGAGGACACCCGTGTTCCGGGAGCCGCCCGAGGAGCCGAAGACGCCGGCTGGCGTCGTCCGCATCCAGGCGGAAGGCTACACGCTCGACGGCCGGCGCCGCCGGCGCGGCCGCAAGAAGAAGAAGCAACCGCGCGTCGATCAGGTCGCCGTGGCCCAGAACATCCGGCGCACGCTGGCCAAGATGGAGGGCGCAGCGCCTACCCGCCGGCGGCGTCGTGATACCTCCGAGAAACTCGAGCGGGAAGCGGCCGAGGCGGCCCAGCGCGCGGAGGAAGAGCGCAGCACGGTGCGGGTGCCCGAGTTCCTGACCGTTGCCGAGCTGGCGGACCTCATGGGTGTCGGGCCCAACGAGATCATCACTTCGGCCTTCAAGAACCTCGGTATGATGGTCACCATCAACCAGCGGCTCGACTACGATCAAATCGAGCTGATCACCGAGGAACTCGGCTTCACGGCGGTCCGTGAGGACGAGTACGACGCCGACGTCATCGGTGAGGTACAGCTCGCCGATCCGGAGCGTCTGGCACCGCGGCCGCCCGTCGTCACTGTGATGGGTCACGTCGACCACGGTAAGACGCTGCTCCTCGATCACATCCGCAAGACCAACGTGATCGCCGGCGAAGCCGGCGGCATCACCCAGCATGTCGGTGCCTACCATGTCGACGTGCACGAAGACCGCAGCATAACGTTCCTCGACACGCCCGGTCACGCGGCGTTTACCGCAATGCGCGCCCGCGGCGCCGATGTCACCGACATCGTCATCCTCGTCGTCGCCGCCGACGACGGTGTCATGCCCCAGACCAGGGAGGCGATCAGTCACGCAAAGAACGCCGGCAAGCCGATCATCGTCGCCGTCAACAAGATCGATCTGCCGACGGCGGACCCCACCAAGGTCAAGCGGGAGCTGCTCGAGCACGAGGTCGTGATCGAAGACTTCGGCGGCGAAGTGCTGAGCGCCGAGATCTCCGCCAAGACAGGCCAGGGGATCGATGACCTGCTCGAGAAAGTCCTGCTACAGTCCGAGATGCTCGAGCTCAGCGCCGATCCCGGGCTCGCCGCCCGTGGCACCGTCATCGAAGCAGAGCTCGACAAGGGCATGGGACCGGTGGCCACCATCCTCGTCACCGAGGGGACGCTCGCGATCGGTGACGGCTTCGTCTGCGGCGTCCACGCCGGCCGCGTCCGGGCGCTGCTCGATGAGCGCGGCAACAACATCGAGTTCGCCGCACCCGGAATGCCGACCCGCGTGCTCGGCTTCGAGGGCGTACCGCAGGCCGGTGACAGCCTGATCGTCCTCGAATACGATCGCGCCCGCGAGATCACCGGCAAGCGGCAGCAGATCGAGCGCGAGCGGGACTTCCGGCGCCGCAGCCAGGTCGGCCGCCTCGAGGATGTCTTCGAGGCCGTCCAGGCCGGCGAGCGGACCCAGCTGCCGCTGATCATCAAAGGTGA
>JASFTY010000103.1:0-10414 GCA_050050535.1 Gemmatimonadales bacterium
GACAAGGTCGAGGTTGTCTTCTTGATCTCACCGTTCGAGCGCAGCGAGTGGCGTGAGATGCTGGAGGCGGGTGTCTCGAACAAGGTGGTCCGGCTGGGTTGCGCCCCGATCGTCAACTTGTTCGGCCGGGAATCGGAGCCGATTCGTCTCACCGAGCGGTCGTACGAGTATCCGGTCGTGGCCGACGCGCGCCGGCCGCGGCATACCGGCATCTTCGCCGTCGACGATGTCGTCGGTGTGGTGCCCGGCTCCGCACAGCGCCCGCGCTTCGAGCCGTTCTATTCCTATCGTCACGCAGGCGACGGCGCCGGCGACCAGCTGTTCTGGTACGCGAAACGGCATGCCAGCGGCTGGCGCACGGAGGATGCGACGGAGGTATCGGTCTCGTTCGTCGACCTGTCGGGGCGGCTGCGGCGGCCGTCGCTCGACGCCGTGACGGCCAGGCTGACCTGTTTCAACGGCGACCTGCCCAGCCGCCTGCCGGTGGGCGACGAGGCGGGTGACTGGACCCTCGAGGGCGGAGGACCTGTCGAGCGGATAGTCACGCTGGTCAAGCCGACTCCCGTGATTCAACCGCCGCTCGGCAAGTCGCAGCTCTGGAGGCTAATCTCGCAGCTCAGCCTGAATCACGTGTCGCTGGTCGAAAGCGGGACCGAGGGGCTGCAGGAGCTTCTCCGCCTGCACAATCTCGGGGACTCCCTGGCGGCGGAAAAACAGATCCAGGGTGTCACTGCGGTGCACAGCGGTCCCTGCTACTCGCGGATCGAGAGCGAGCACGGTCTCACGTTCGCCCGCGGCCATCGCGTCGAGATCGAGCTCGACGAAGACCACTTCACGGGCGGCGGCGTCTACCTGTTCGCCAGCGTTCTGGAGCATTTCCTCGGACTGCACTCCACTATCAACAGTTTCTGCATACTCGCCGCCCGTACGCGGCAACGGAAGGAACTGATGAGGGAATGGCCTCCCAGAGCCGGATGGAAAGCGCTGCTATGAACGAGCCGCGTTATCCGGACGAAGGGCCGGCGCCCGAGCAGATCGGCGAGCAACAAGCACCGCAACCCGAGGACCAGGCACCGCCGGACGAAGTCCCCGTGAACCTGGCCGAGCTGCTGGCCGAGTTGGCGGAGCAGCCTCGCTCGTTCTCTTTCTTCCAGGCCGTGCGCCTGCTCGGACGGCTGTTCCATGAGCGCGCGCAGGTCGGTGGCTTCGGCGACCCGGACGGTGAAGTGGCGCGCTTCACGGTCGCTCCCTCCATCGCGTTCCCGGCCAGTGAGATCCAGGATATGCAGCTGCGGCCCGGCGAGCCGGCGCAGATGACCGTCAACTTCATGGGGCTCACCGGCCCGCTCGGCGTGCTGCCCCACTGTTACACGCTTCAAGTCGCCGACCGCGTGGCGGCGCGCGACCGCGCCCTCAAGGACTTTCTCGACATCTTCCACCATCGGATCATCTCGCTGTTCTATCGGGCGTGGGAGCGGAGCCGGTTCACCGTCACCTACGAGCGAGTCAAGAAAGATCGCATCACCGAGCATCTGCTCGACCTGATCGGCCTCGGCCTATCGAGCTACCAGAACCGAATGGCCGTAGCCGATGAGGTCCTCCTCTTCTACTCCGGGTTGCTCGCGCCGGAACGACGATCCGCCATCGGCTTGGAACAGCTATTGGAGGACTACTTCCAGGTGCCCGTCGAGGTCGAACAGTTCGTTGGGGGATGGTATCCGTTGTCGACCGAGACCCAGACCAGCGTCGGTGATGAGACGATCGGCTCCACCCAGCTCGGTCTGGGCGCTGTGGTCGGCGACGAGATCTGGGACCAGCAGGCCCGGGTCCGCATCAAGATCGGGCCTCTAACTCGTGAACAATACGACCGGTTCTTGCCTACCGGGTCCGCTTACCAGCCGCTGCGCGACCTGACACGTTTCTACTGCGAGGACCGGTTCGACTTCGAGGTCCAGCTCGTGATGGCCGGAGACGAAGTCCCCGGCTTCATCATCGGTGCGGATGAGGAGGCCGCCCTGCCCCTGGGCTGGAGCACGTGGATCAGGACCGTGCCGTTCGAGCGCGATGCGGACGAGGCGGTCCTCAGGCTCTGACAGCGAGTGAATGACGATGAGCATCGACCTCAAGGCCCTGATCGGAAGGCTCAACCACGAGACGCGGGGCGCCGTAGAGGCGGCGGCAGGTCTCTGCCTGTCGCGCACCCACTACGACGTGGAGATCGAGCACTTCCTGCTCAAGCTGCTCGATGACACCGACACCGATTGCGCCTTCATCCTCAAGCACTATGGCGTCGACCGCTCCCGGCTGGCCAAGGAGCTGACCGACAGTATCGATCGCCTCAAGTCGGGCAACGCACGGACCCCGGCGCTCAGCCCCTCGCTGGTCAAGACGTTGTCGGAAGCTTGGCTCTTGGGCTCGCTGGACTACGGGGCCACACAGGTAAGGACCGGCCACACGATCGTCGCACTGGCGACGAACGACGAGCTGAGCCGGCTGCTCAAGGAGACGAGCCGCGAGTTCGGCAAGATCCCCGGCGAAAGCCTGCGCAAAGACTTCGCAGCCATCGTCGGCAGCTCGGTCGAGGAGGCGGGCGCACCGACGCCCGGCCCCGCCCCGGAGGCCGCCAAGCGTCCCGACGGCAAGACGCCCAAGCTCGACCAGTTCACTCTGAACCTCACGCAGCGAGCCCGGGACGGTGAGCTCGACCCGGTGCTCGCCCGCGAGTTCGAGGTCCGTCAGGTGGTGGACATCCTGACGCGCCGGCGTCAGAACAACCCGATACTCGTCGGCGAGGCTGGCGTCGGTAAGACCGCCGTCGTCGAGGGCTTCGCCATGCGGATCGTCGAGGGCGACGTTCCACCACCCCTCAAGAACGTCGAGATCCGCGGCCTCGACCTGGCACTCCTGCAGGCCGGCGCCGGCGTGAAGGGCGAGTTCGAGAGCCGGCTCAAGGGGCTCATCGAAGAGGTCAAGGCATCGCCCACCCCGATCATCCTCTTCATCGATGAGGCACACACGATGATCGGCGCCGGCGGCAGCGCTGGCCAGGGCGACGCCGCCAACCTGCTCAAGCCCGCACTCGCCCGCGGCGAGCTGCGCACCATCGCCGCCACCACTTGGTCCGAGTACAAGAAGTACTTCGAGAAAGACCCCGCGCTCACCCGGCGCTTCCAGCTGGTCAAGGTCGATGAGCCCTCCGAGCTGGCCTGCGCCCTCATGATGCGAGGCGTGGCCCCGGCGCTCGAGCGGCATCACAACGTGCGGATCCTCGACGAGGGCCTCGAGGCGGCCGTCCGCCTCTCGCACCGCTACTTGGCCGACCGGCAGCTGCCGGACAAGGCGGTCAGTGTGCTCGACACGGCCTGCGCGCGGCTGGCCCTCGGCCAGAGCGCCACTCCGGCGCCGATCGAAGACGCGCAGCGCCGGCTCGACGATCTGCTCGTCCAGAAGCGGGTGCTCGAGCGCGAGAGCGCCGTCGGCGTCGATCACTCGGAACGGCTGGCCGAGATCGCCCGTGAGCGCGACGCGACGGAAACACGGCTCGCGTCGCTCAACGAGCGCTGGGAGAAGGAGCGCGAGCTGGTCGCCAAAGTCCGGGAGGTCCGTGAGAAGCTAGAGGCTATGGCCGAAGGCGCCGGCGACGGCAAGGGCAAGAGCAAGGACGGGGATCCGCTGCGTAAGCAGCTCGATTCGCTGAACGCGGAGCTCGCGGGACTACAAGGCGAGGCCTCTCTGGTGCCCGTCTGCGTCGATGCCGAGCTGGTCGGCCAGGTCGTCTCCGGCTGGACCGGTATCCCGGTGGGCAAGATGCTCAGGGACGAGGTCAAGACGGTCCTCAACCTCGAGAAGTACCTCGGCGAGCGGATCATCGGGCAGGACCACGCACTCGAGGCCATCAGCCACCGTATCCGCACCTCACGCGCCGGTATCGAGGACCCCAAGAAGCCGCAGGGCGTCTTCATGTTCGTCGGGCCGAGCGGGGTGGGGAAAACCGAGACCGCGCTCGTACTCTCCGACCTGCTCTACGGCGGCGAGCACAACCTGATCACCATCAACATGTCGGAGTTCCAGGAGGCGCACACCGTCTCCACACTCAAGGGCTCACCGCCCGGCTACGTCGGTTACGGCGAGGGCGGCGTGCTCACCGAGGCGGTACGCCGCCGGCCCTACTCGGTCGTGCTGCTCGACGAGGTCGAGAAGGCGCATCCCGACGTGCTAGAGCTCTTCTTCCAGGTCTTCGACAAAGGCAGGATGGAGGACGGCGAAGGTCGGCAGATCGATTTCAAGAACACCGTCATCCTCCTAACTACCAACGCCTGCACCAACGCGATCATGAAACTCACCGCCGACCCGGAGACCACGCCCGACAGCGAGGTGTTGCTCAAGGCGCTCAAGCCCGAACTGAACCAGATCTTCAAGCCGGCATTCCTCGGCCGGCTCGTCATCATCCCCTACTTCCCAATCCGCGATGAGGCGATGAAGCAGATCATCGTCCTCAAGCTCGACAGGATAAAGCAGCGGCTCGCCGAGACTCACCGCGTCGAGCTCAAATACGACGACGCACTGGTCGGGGCGGTCGCCGAGCGTTGTACCGAGGTCGAGAGCGGCGCCCGCAACATCGACAACATCCTCACCAACACGATGCTACCGGCCATCTCCCGGCGCATGCTCGAGGCGATCGTCGAGGGCAGCAGACCCAAAGCGTTGCGTGTGGCGGTCGGCAAGGACGGCGACTTCGAGTACACCGTCGATTAGCGTGGCCGCCAGCGAAGTGGAGAGCTAGAATGGCCGACTACACTCAGGCCGATCGGCCTCTGCGAGTGGACAGCGAGCTGGGCGAGGACGTGCTGCTCTTGCAGGGCTTCTCGGGAGAGGAAGGCGTCTCGAGACCGTTCAGCTTCACGCTCGACATGCTCTCCCTGGACCCGGAGCTCGATCCCCAGAGCCTCCTGCGCAAGCCGCTCACGCTGACCGTCGAGCTGGCCGGCGGCGAGCAGCGCGTCATTCACGGGCTCGTCAAGCGCTTCGTGCAGCTAGGCCAGTCGGAAAGCGGTGAGCTGACCTCTTACCAGGCTGAACTGGTCCCATGGCTCTGGTTCCTGTCGCTCTCCCGCGACTGCAAGATCTTCCAAGGCATGGATGTCCTCGAGATCGTCGAGGATGTGTTCAAAGCGCAAGGATTCTCGGACTTCGAGATCAAGTGCGTCAAGGACTATCCGAAGCGCGAGTTCTGCGTCCAGTACCGCGAGACCCACCTCGACTTCGTCTCGCGCCTGCTCGAGGAAGAAGGGATCTTCTATTTCTTCCAGCATTCCGATTCCCGACACGTCCTGACGCTGGCCGACGATCCCGGCGAGGTGAAGCCCTGCCCCGGCGAGTCGACCGTCCGCATGTCGACCATGCCCGAGGCGGCGCACGAGGAGGACTTCGTCACCGCGCTCCGCCGCGAGCACGCCGCCCACCTCGGTACCGTCTCGCTCGCCGACTACGACTACCTTCAGGCCGCCGTCATCGAGGGCACCGTCTCCGGCGACGGCGAACAGGAATCCTTCGACTACGCTGGCGACTGGGACCGGGCCGAGCGCGACACCAAGCTCAGCCGTGACGAGCTCGAGCGGCTGGCCCGGCTACGGCTCGAGGAGCAGGAGGCCTGGCGCCGGGTCGTGCGCGGCGCCGGTACCTGCCGCGCCTTCCAGAGCGGCTGCAGCTTCGACCTGACGGAGCACTACCGCGACGATGTGAACCAGACCTACCAGCTGCTCCAGGTGCGCCATTCGGCGAGCGCCGGCGACTTCAAGGCCGGCAGGAAGGCGAGCTTCGAGTACCAGAACGAGTTCGTCGCCATCCCGGCCGGCGTGCCCTTCCGGCCGCCGCGCCTCACACCCAAGCCCGTGGTCCACGGGCCCCAGACGGCCGTCGTAGTCGGCCACCCGTCCGGCAAGCGCATCTATACCGACTCCGGTGGCTACGGGCGCGTCAAGCTGCAGTTCCACTGGGATCGCTACGGCAACAGGGACGACAAGAGCTCCTGCTGGGTCCGCGTCTCGCAGCGGACGGCCGGCAAGGGCTGGGGCGCCCTTAAGCTGCCTCACGTCGGTAACGAGGTGATCGTCGAGTTCCTCGAGGGCGACCCTGACCGGCCCGTCGTGACCGGCTGCCTTTACAACGCCGACAACGTCGCGCCACTCGGAGAGACCGCCATGAGGATACGCGAGGGCGCTTCAGGCGGCGCGCGCAACTGAAGGTTCGGCCGGTCGGGAGGACGGGCGTTCTTCATTCCCAGCATCACGGAGGACAGAGATGCCTGACGGAGATACCAGTGATCTGGTCGGAAATGCCGGTGAGTTCGATACCGTCATCCTGACCGAGTACGGCAACAGAATCGAGTTCCAGGACCAGGGGTTCAGCTGCCAGGAGTGCCCGGCCAAGTCGCTCTCCGGCGTCAACGAGGATGAGGTACTGGTCATCGAGAGCGGCAACCCGACCAAGACCGCCAGTGGTTACGGCCCCGCCTCGCCGCCTTCGAGCGTCACGCCCGTCGGCTCGGACCGCCCGGCCCTCCCGTTTGCGCCGGCCGCCGAGCCGACGCACGTCGCTGATGGGGGGAGCTGGGGAGATAGCCTCTCCCCGGAACAACGGCGTGGCTGCACGTACAAGCCCGAGGTCGTGCGCCGGGAGCTGGTGCACGGGAGCTACGAGGAGCACGTATACGGCGACGTGTATACGACGATCGAGGGAACGTGGTTCTCGAAGATCAAAGGGAACCTCTGGGACACCTTCTACGGGTTCGTGCACGAGGACTACAACGAGCACTTCGAGGAGATCTTTTACTCGACGAAGAAGGAATACCAGAAGGGGGATATCTGGGAGTACAACCACGGGAAGAGCTACGAGTACTACTACGACGACGTGACGAACGAGTTCGGGCAGGCCGGCGGCCATATCACCGTGAAGGAGACGTACTACGGAGACAAGTGGCAGTTCTGTTACGGAGACGAGAGCTCCGTCAATCTCGCCAACAAGAACGACTTCTTCCTCGGTCCCATGAAGACCGACACCAACGTGGGCGCTGTCACGGAGGCGTATCTAGCCGTCAAGACGATGCTTGCCGCTGCGATTACGATTGAGTGCGGCCTGACTCTCTCCCTCATCGACCGAACTCTCAGTCTCGAGAAGCGCGGAATGCAGATCGACAGAGTCGACTCGGTGAAGATTAGAAACGGAGGCATCGATCTGTCGAGCACCCCGCTGAGAGTGAGTGAATCAAGGTTGCACTTGGTCGCCTGATCAGAAAGGCGGAACTCGCAGGGCCGAGAGTGAGAATCCTCAAGCCGCTGAGCCAGGGCCTGCTGCTCAGGGTCTTCGAAGACGGGAACCGGTGCTACTTCTCGGTAGGCGTTCTCGGCTTCTTTGCTTTTGATTCCTCTTCCGAGCTGCTCTCCGAGGTCGATCTTTGGAAACTCGCCGCCGCCGAGCTGGGCAAGGACGGCGTGCTCGACATGTGCATGCCGAAGCCCAGAGGCGAGGTCCTCGTCGTTGGCAAGTGCTTCGCCCCCGAAGGCCGGCCCGTCACGGCGGCGCAGGTGGCCCTGCGCATCGGCAACATCGACAAGACGCTCTTCGTCGTCGGCGATCGGTTTTGGGTGGGGAAGGGGCCGCGCAAGGAGATGACCGAGCCCGTCCCGTTCACCGAGATGCCCATCACCTACGAGCACGCCTTCGGCGGGCCGGACTTCCAGCGCAATCCCCTGGGCAGAGGGCATACGCCGGGCGAGACCGACGAGGGAGAAGAGATCCACCCGCTGCCCAATATCGAGCTGCCCGGCGCGCTCATCGACTCGCGCCGCAGCGAGCCGGAGCCCGCCGGCTTCGGCCCCATCGACCAGATGTGGCCGCAGCGGCTGGCGAAGGCCGGCACCTACGACAAGAAGTGGCATAAGGAGCTCTTCCCGGGGCTGGCCGAGGACATCGACTGGACGTTCTTCAACGCGGCGCCCGAGGACCAACAGATCGAGGGCTACTTCCGCGGCGACGAGCCCTTCGGGATCGAGGGGATGCATCCCGACGAGCCGCTCATCCGCGCGCGGTTGCCCGGGATCCGGGCGCGCTGCTTCATCAACCGCACGGCCGAGGAGGGGGAGAGGTTCGAGGAGCTGGAGACCTCGCTCGACACGGTCTGGCTCTTCCCCCACGCCGAGAAGGGCATCGTCATCCACCGCGCCTTGGTCGAGATCGGGACCGACGACGCCACCGACGTCCGCCACCTCATGCTCGCCTACGAGCGCCTGGACGACGAGCCCCGCACGTTCGAGCACTATCGGGAAGCCTTCCGCAGACGGACGGACGAAGAGAAGGCGCACCTCTACCTCTTGGATGAGCGGGACCTCATCCCTCCCGGCGCCAGATCCGGCATCGCCGCACTGATGGACGAAGCCAGGGACAAGGAGGAGAGCCTGCTGTCACGGAACCTGGCCCAGAAGGCGGAGCGGGAGAAGGAGAAGGCCAAGGAGTCGATCCGGCAGATGGGGCTCGATCCAGCCCAGTTCGTCGCCGACGAGCCGCGGGAAGTGCCCGAGCCCGACCTCGAGAACCTGGAGGAGGTCGCGGCGTTCGCCGAGCAAGCCGAGGCCGACGCGCTGGCGAAGCAGGCCGAACAGGAGAAGCAGTTGCGCCAGACGCTGAGCGAGCAGGGGATCGACTACGACGAGTTCGTCGAGCGGGCGAAAGAGCAGGCGGGCGGCCCGCCCAAATTCTCGGCCGAGGAGAGCATCCAGCAGCTGCGGGATGCCGGGATCAACGACCCGGCGATGGAGGAGAAGCTCCGCCAGGCCGAGGAGACGCTCAAACAGACGTATCGGCGCTTCGCCCACCACTTTGGCCCGGCACCGCTCCCGACCGCCGACGAGGCGGCCCGGATGCGCGAGGCCATCGTCGCCGGTCACCGGGACGGCGAGAGCTTCGCCGGAGACGACCTGACCGGCGCCGACCTCTCGAGACTCGAGCTGCAGAACGTCGACTTCGCGGATGCCATGCTGGAGCGCGCGAACCTGGCCGGCGCCGACCTGAGCGGGGCGGACCTGAGCCGCTGCGTCCTGGCCCGCGCCGACCTGAGCGGCGCCAAGCTGGCCGGGGCGAAGATGGCCGAGACCTGTCTGGGGGCCGCCAGTCTCGCCGGCGCCTCGCTCGCCGGCGCCGAGCTCACGCAGGCCACCTTCGGCCAGGCCGACCTGAGGGGCGCCGACCTGTCGGGGGCGACGCTCGACGGCGCCGACTTCATGGAGGCCAAGCTCGCCGGGACGGACTTCAGCCGCGCGGCACTCAAGGAGACGACGTTCCTCGAGAACGACCTCTCGGGGGCGCGATTCGTCGAGGCCGACCTCAGCCAGTGCATGTTCATCAATGCGAAGCTCGAGGCCGTTGACTTCTCCGGCGCTCGCCTCGGCTCCGCGGTATTCGTCGGGGTGCAGGCCGAGAGGGCCGTCTGCACGGGCGCCGATATGACCAAGGTTTGCACCGCGAGCGATGCGTCTTTCGCCGGCGCCGACTTCCGCGGCGCTAACCTCACTCAGGCCGGCATGCGGGGCTGCGACTTCAGCGGCGCCGACTTCGAGGGCGCGCGCCTCGAGCTGGCCGACCTCAGCGAGTGTAACCTCGAGCGGGCGAAGCTGCGGGGCGCGCTGGCCCGGGGCGCGCGGTTCGAGAAGTCGGACCTCGAGGGCGCCGACCTGCGGCAAATCAACCTGTTCGAGGGCTCGCTGATGAAGGCGACGCTCAGGTACACCGACCTGCGCGGCGCCAACCTCTACGGTGCGGAGTGCATGCGGGCCGTGCTGTGGGAGACCGATCTGCGCGAGGCGAACCTGACGATGACGAAATTCGCAAAGCTTGCAGAGGAGTGAACAGGGAAGAGCTGATCCGCAACGTCCGGGACGGTGAGGTCATCTCGAAGCTCGACCTCTCGGGCGCCGACCTATCGGGCGCCGACCTGTCGGGCGGCATCTTCGAGGAGGTCGTCTTTGCCGGTGCCAAGCTCGCCGGGGCCGACCTGCGCGAGTCGATCTTCACCAGGCCCGACTTCTCCGCTGCCGATCTCTCCCGCGCCGACCTGCGTTCCGCCGTCATCACCGACGGTAGGTTCGCCGGCGCTGTCCTGAAAGAGGCGAAGCTGGGCGAGGCGAAGGCGATGGACGCCGACCTCTCGGGCGCCGACCTGAGTGGGGCGGACCTCGAGGGCGCGGCGCTCATCTCCGCTAATCTCGAGAACGCCGACCTGTCCGGCGCCGACCTCGAGCGTGCAGTCATGCAGAAGGCCCGGCTGCCCGGCGCGAACCTCTCCGGCGCTAACCTGACGCAGACCGTCCTGCTGGAGGCCGCCGTCGAGGGCGCGCTGCTCGGCGGCGCGACGCTTCACCTG
>JASFTY010000104.1:0-10395 GCA_050050535.1 Gemmatimonadales bacterium
CATCTCGGCGAGCGGGAGGTCGTAGGTCACTTCCACGCGCTGGCCGTCGATATAGTGCAAATGGCCGAATTCGCCGCGCCGCTCGTGACAGAGCTTTTGGACGCTGCCGATGTATTCGGCCGGGCACAAGATCCGCACCCGCACGTACGGCTCCTCGATGCAGCCCACCGCCGCCTGAGGCGGCATCTTTGCCGGGTTCTCCACCGCCACGGTCGAACCGTCGCGCAGGCGGACCCTGTACTCGACGTTCGGCACCGTGCTGACGAGATCGAGGTCGAACTCGCGCTCCAGCCGCTCCCGCACGATTTCCATATGCAGAAGTCCCAAGAAACCACAACGGAAGCCGAACCCCAGCGCCTGACTGGTCTCGAACTCGTACTGGATCGCCGCGTCGTTCAGCTTCAACTTCTCCAGCGCACCGCGCACCCGCTCGTACTGGTCCGAGTCCGCCGGATAGAGGCCCGCGAAGACCATCGGCTTCACCTCACGGTAGCCGGGCAGCAACTCGGTGGCACGCCGCCTCGCATCGAGCACCGTGTCGCCCACCTTCGTGTCGGTGATCGACTTGATCTGCGCCGTCATGTACCCGACTTCACCCGCGCCGAGCTCGGAGATCGGGACGGCACCCAGCTGCAGGTAGCCCACCTGACCGACCTCGTAGACCGCGCCGTTCGACCCGAACGTGATCCGCATTCCGGACCGCAGCCGACCGTCGACCACCCGCAGTAGCGGGACGGCGCCCTGGTAGTTGTCGTATTGAGAATCGAAGATCAACGCCCGCAGCGGCGCCTCGGCATCACCGCGCGGCGGCTGTACGCGCCGCACTACCGCCTCGAGCACCGCCTCGACACCCGCACCTTGCTTCGCGCTCGCCAGCAGGACCTCCTCGAGCTCACAGCCCAACAGGTCGGCCAGCTCGCCGCGCCACCGCTCCGGCTCCGCCGCCCGCAGATCGATCTTGTTGATCACCGGCACGATCGTCAGCCCGGCCTCGATGGCCAGAAACAGGTTCGACAGCGTCTGCGCTTCGATACCCTGGCTCGCATCCACCACCAGGATCGCGCCCTCGCACGCCGCCAGGCTCCGGCTCACCTCGTAGGTGAAATCCACATGCCCCGGCGTATCGATCAGGTTGAGCTCGTACACCTCACCGTCCGACGCTCGGTAGCTCAGCCGGATCGCGTGTGCCTTGATCGTGATCCCCCGCTCCCGCTCCAGGTCCATCGAGTCGAGGACCTGCTCGCGCATCCGCCGGGGATCGACGGCACCGGTCCGCTCGAGCAGCCGATCGGCCAGCGTCGATTTGCCGTGATCTATGTGAGCGACGATACAGAAGTTTCGAATCCGCGCCGTGTCCACCCGTTCCAGTTCTCCCTGGCCGCCATTGGGTTGCAGGCCCTGAATATAGACGGCCGGGGCCGCCGGGGGCAGTGCGGCGCGTCCCGAAACTTTGCCCCCTCGGGCGGTGTAGGCTACTGCGGCGGTGGACGAGATCGCCGCCACCGGGCTCCGGACCCCCCGGAGCACGCGCCTGACGCCGCCGGGCCGCCGGCCGGCAACCTGCCTCGGCGTTCGCCCTCTACCCGAGCAAAGCGGAGGAAATCCGGTGCATTCTATCGTTGGACACCTCGGAGCGCGCCTGCGCCCGACCCTGGCCCTCGGCGCCGGCATCGCGGTGTTGGCTATGGCCGCCTGCGAGCTGCCGGAGGCGCCGGAGTGGGACGTGGGGATCATCGCTCCATTCAGTTCCGATCCCATCGGGATCGCCGAATTTCTGCCGGCGAGCGTGCAGATCGACAGCACGGCCGACCCGTGGGTCTTCGCGATCGACCGGCAGGAGGACAGCCAGGTCTTCAGCTACGGCGATCTGTGCGCGCCGTACTGCGCCGGGCTGATCGGTCAGCCGGTACCCGGTTTCACCCACGTGGACAGTCTCGAGGTTGCCTTCTCGGACACGGACCTGGTGTCGGTCGAGGACCTGAGTGGGACGCTGACGCTGCAGTTCGACAACGGGTTGGGGTTCGAGCCGCTGAGGTCGAACGCCGACACGACGGGCTATCTCGCCGTGGCGGTCCGCGACCTGGGGAGCGGGGCCACGCTGGACAGTCTGTTCCTCAGCGCGGACTCGGAGACGCTCGGGTCGCAGTCGGACACGGTCCTTTCGCTGAGTGGCGCCGATGTGACGGGCGGTGTGGAGATCGTCTTCTGGATCGTTTCGCCGTACGACGGGCAGACGATCACGGTCGATCCCAGCACGGCGAGCGTCACGCTCAGCGCCGCGCTCGACGGGATCGAGGTCGCCGCCGCTACCGTCGTAGTCGACAACATGTCGATGGATACGAGCTTCGTGGCCGACATCGACCAGGATACGCGCGACGAGATCATGGACCGCGTGATCAGCGGGGCGTACGAGCTGAAGCTGGTGCACGACCTCGAGCTGGATGGTAGCCTGGCGGTCTCGATCGCCGGGTCCGAGGCCGACCTGTTCTCGGGCAACCCGCTGCTCGAGGTCAGGCTCCCCGATCTGGTGCTCACCTCCGGTGTAGCGCAGGCCGGTGAGCTGACGGCGCAGGACCTCGAGCTGATCGCCGCTTTCCCGGACATCCACATCGGGTACAGCGGAGTCGCCTCGGGCACGCGGTCGGGCAGCCAGAGTCGCTTTGCGCCCGACCAGACTCTGCAGGCGCAGCTGAAGGTCACCGCTCAAGTCAAAATCGGCGAGTAGCAGGAGGATGATCATGAAAGGCAATCGAATTGCGACGATCGCTCTCGCGCTGCTGCTCGTCTGCGTGTGTGAGACAGGCGCGCAGCTGGCGACGCCCAGCGCCCGCAGCTTCGCCCTGGCGAATTCGTTCACGGCGCGGGCCCGCGGATACGAGTCGGCCTTCTGGAATCCGGCCAATCTGGGCCTGCCCGACCGGCCAGGCTGGTCGGTGGGTCTGGCGGGGGCGAGCGCATATCTCAACAACAACTCGCTGAGCTACGGCCAGATCGCCGATCTGTACGGCGAGTACATCGACAACGAGACGAAGTCGGAGCTGCTCGCCTCGATACGTGGTGACGACCCGAACAGGATGATGACGCTGGACGTCGACGCGAGCGCCAGCGTGCTGAGCTTCTCGATCGGGCGCTTCGCCTTCGGTGCGGGGAGCATGGGGGCCGGGAACCTGGAGGTCTCGCCCGACGCGGCGGAGCTGGTTCTGTTCGGTAACGTCGGCGAAGACGGGACCGGCAGGGACTTCGTACTGGAGGGGTCGCACGGTCAGGGCTGGGCGACCAGCGGCGGTTACCTGTCCTACGCCCAGCCTTTCACGATCCCGGCACTCGACTATCTCGGCCTGCAGTTCTCACTCGGCGCCACCGTCAAGTACGGCGTCGCCCACGGGCTCGTTCACCTGCAGGACACCGGTACGACCAGCATCAACGACCCGCTCGCGATCATCGTCGATGCCGAAGTCCTGAAGTCGACCGACGCGGACGCCGGCAGGCTGTGGGCGGTAGACCTCGGACTGGCGGTGGACTGGGACGGCCTGTTGGTCGCGGGTATCTCGTTGTCCAACGCCTTCTCCAGCATCACCTGGCAGGAGGAGGACTTCGAGCTCATTCAGGTCTGGGCGCTCTCCGACTTCGAGGGCACGACCTCGAGCGACACGACGCTGGCGTTCAGCGAGCTGTCGGCCGAGAAGCAGGAAGAGATCATCGCGTTCCTGGAAGACAGGACGGTGCCGAAAGAGTTGCGGCTCGGCCTGGTCTTCGAGGCCATCCCGGCGCTCACCGTCTCCGCCGACTACAGCGAGCTGATCGGGGGCACGCTGCGCTCGCGCTGGGACCGCACACTGTCGGCGGGCGGCGAGCTGCGGCTGCTGAGCGCGCTGCCGCTGCGCGTCGGCCTGGCCACCGATCTCTCACACTTCGCCTACACCGGCGGCCTCGGGATCTATACGGGTCCCGTCCACCTCGACATGTCGATCGGGCGCTGGGGCGTCGTCGGCGGTGACGGCCTGGTCGCCGCCGTCTCGCTCAGCATCTGGCCCGGCGCGGGTTACTAGACCGAGAGAGAAGTTCGAAGTGTGAGATTTGAAGTGTGAAGTTCGAAGTTCAGATTTCAAATCTCACATTTCGAAATTCAACTCTCAGAGCAGCCGGGCCTGAGGACCGGAGTCGGGCTCGGCGAGTCCGGACAACGCGTCCGGGAAGGCGTCGACCAGGGTCTCGGGCGCTCGCTGCTTTTTCCCCCGAAACATACCCGCCAGCATGATGGCGTTAGCCGCCGCCTGGCCGCGGTAGTGGTTGTTGGTGACCACGTAGACGTCGTCGGCGATTCCGCCCTCGGCGAGCTCGCGGATGCGTTCCACCCAGGGCTCCAGCTCGTCGCGGCGGTAGAGGTAATTGTAACGCGCGTCGCGGCCCGCCCCTTCACGGAACCAATCGTCGTAGTTGCGGCCATGCAGGCGAACGTAACCGACGCGACCACTCGCCTCGGCGGACGGACCGATCGAGCGATGGAACAGCGGCTGGT
Source organism: Gemmatimonadales bacterium (assembly GCA_050050535.1). Taxonomy (GTDB): domain Bacteria; phylum Gemmatimonadota; class Gemmatimonadetes; order Palauibacterales; family KS3-K002. Next base: position 4,520 of record JASFTY010000104.1, read on the forward strand.
CGATGTTGACGAAGCCGACCCCGCGGTCGGCCAGCCAGCGATAGAACCCCGGCTCGTTCCAGGAGGCGTGACGTACCTCGACGACGCACGGATAGTCGGCGAACGCCGAGGCGACATCGTCCAGCCAATCGAACGACTCTTCCCCGGCCTTGAAGGACCAGGGAAACTGGATGAGCAGACCGCCCAACCGCCCGTTATCGGCGAGCGGATCGAGCCCGGCGCGCACGGCGTCCACCTCCTGGGGCGTCCAGGCAGAGTCGCGCTGGTGTGTGAAGCGCTGCCACAGTTTAGCCGTGAACTTGAAGTCGGGGTTCTCGGTGATACGGCGGACCCAGCGCGGTGTGACGTCGGCGCGTGCAGGACGGTAGAAGGTGGAATTGACCTCGATCGTGTCGAAGTATCGCGCCAGGAAGGCGAGTGGATCGAACCCGCTGGGCGGTTGCTCGGGATAGACCACGCCCTGCCAGTCTTTGTAGCTCCAGCCTGCGGGTCCGAACCGAATCACCGTGCACCTGCGACGATGCGAAGCCGTGCCTCGGGATCCCAGGTGGGCGGATCGTCGGCGTTGGCGATGGCCATCACCACCTCGTAGACCAGCCTGGCGACGCGCGACGCCTTCTCGAACTTGATCTTCCGCGTCTCGTCCGACGGCTGGTGGTAGTCGGCGTGCACCCCGTTGAAGAAGAAGACCGCCGGGATGCCCTTGCGAGCGAAGTTGAAGTGGTCGGAGCGGAAGAAGAACCCGTCAGCCGGCCACTGGTCGTCGACCGCCGCCAGCCCCAGCTCCGGGTGCGCCGCCGCCACGCTATCGACGAGCGCGCCCAGCGATGAATAGGGCTTGCCGATCACCGCGATCGTATCCTCCCAGTTTCGGCCGATCATGTCGAGGTTCACATTCGCCACGATCCGCTCCAGCGGGATAGGCGGGCGCTCCACGAACCAGGCCGAGCCCAATAGACCGCGTTCTTCGCCGCTGACGGCGAGGAAGGCGACCGAACGTCTCGGCCGCCCGTCCTCGAGCTCGGCCATCGCCTCGGCGACCTCCAGCATCGCCGCGGTTCCCGACGCGTTGTCGTCGGCGCCGTTGTAGATCGAGTCGCCGTCGACCGGGCGGCCGACACCGAGTCCGTCCATGTGTGCGCTGACGAGCACGTACTCGTTGCGAAGCCGCCGGTCGCTGCCACGTACGATCCCCAGCACGTTGGGAGCGGAGAGCGTCTCGACCGTCAGGTCCGCGGCGAGCTGTAGTCGCCCGGCCGGCGTCAGGCCGTGCTCCTGCGCGCCTGCCGGCGGCGCCTCGAGGCCGACCCGCTCCAGCGCCGCGGACAGCGCCTCCTCCGTGACCATGGCCGCAGGCACACTCACCTCGATGTCGCCCAGCTCGTATACGGTATCTTCTTCGCTGAGCCAGTGGCGGACCTGCGGCTCCAGCCCTTCGGACGGCTTCACCAGCAGGAGACCGACCGCGCCTGCGGCGCTCGCCGCCCGCTGCCACTCACGCGGCATCGTGTTGGGACTCAAACGCGCGACCCAGATTGTCGGCTCGCCGTCCTCAGCCGGCCCCTGCGGGCCGGCGCCGCCGACGAAGCGTAGTCTTCCCTCCACCGAGCCCGCGGCCCAGGGCAGTCCCCAGAAGTCGATCCGAACGCGGAGCGTCGCCCGGCGACTCCCGTGCTGCAGCGCCAGCGACCACCCGTCGCCCATGTCGCTCATCACCAGCTGGTAGCGCTGGGTGTAGCCAGTCTTGGAGGGATCGAGGCCCATGCGGCGGAACTGCGACTCGACGTAGCTGGCGGCTATCTCCAGCCCCTCGCTCGGCGTGCCGCGTCCGCGCAGCCGGTCGGCGGCGAGGAAGGATATGCGGGCGCGCATGTCACCCGGTGTGATGTCGTAGTCGGCCAGCGGAGTGCCCGGCGCGCCGCGGCAGCCCGAGCCGAGCGTCGCCGCGAGAATCGTCAACCCCAGAGCCCTTAGCCTCATGCCACCCCCGTGATATTCTTCGCTACATTGAATATCCAACACTCGATACTCATGTGTCCAGCGAGGATCTCAACTATCGACTCACAACGGCCGGCGATCAAGTAGCGGCGCCCGAATCGGCGGACGCGCCGGGCGACGAGATCTGCGAACAGAACGTTGACGCTCGAGAACGAGCTGATATTTCGCCGTCCAGTGTCGGATATTGGCTATTGAGTCGATACCTCGATTATGTTTGTTCACGCTGTAGGTCGACTATGATAGATAACAAGAGGAACAGGGCCCATCTCCTCGACCCGGCCGAGCTCGACGCGCTGGGCGGACTCGAGCTCGTGGCGCGGGCCGTCGTCACCGGTTTCATCACGGGCCTCCACAGCTCTCCCAGCCGCGGCTTCTCGGTCGAGTTCGCCGAGCACCGCGCCTACCGGCCCGGCGATGACCTGCGCTTCGTCGACTGGAAGATGTACGGCCGCTCCGATCGCTTCTTCCTCAAGCAGTACGAGGAGGAGACCAACCTGTCGGCGCACGTCTGTCTGGACGTGAGCAGCTCGATGGACTGGCGGAGCCGCGAGGAGGGGCTGTTGACCAAGCTCGAGTACGCGAGGCGCCTGGCGGCCAGCCTCACGCTGCTACTCATACGGCAGGGCGACCTGGCCGGTGTGATCTGTTTTGCCGAGCGCGTACTCGGCCGGTCGCCGGCCCGCGGCACGCTCGCCCACTGGACGGAACTGGTGCGCCAGTTGGCCTACCAGCCGCCGGGAACGCAGACGGCGGCTGAGGTTGCACTGGAGGAGGTCGCGGCGCGCGGCCATAGAAGAGGGCTGGTCATCCTCGTGTCCGATCTATTGGTCGACGAGGCTGCGACGCAGCGGATGCTGAACAAGCTGCGGCATCAGGGTAACGAGGTGCTGGTCTTCCACATCCTGGATCCGGGCGAGCTGGAGCTGCCTAGCGTGGGAGACGCGGTGTTAGTCGATCCGGAGAGCGGAGATGAGATCGGCATCCGTTCGGCGGAGCTGCGGAGCGACTACCGCGTGACGGTGAAGTCAGCGATCGACGGGTGGCGGCGCGTCTGCGGCGCTCAGCAGATCGACTACCACCCGATCGCCACCGACCAACCGCTGGCGCTCTGCCTGAGCGAGTACCTGTACACACGCTCGCGGCTAGGGTGATCGGCTTCCTCTACCCCGTACTCGGATTGGCGGCGCTCGCCGCGGCGGTGCCCGTCGTCCTGCACCTGCTGCGGCGGCGCGAGGTGCGGCGCCTGACGTTCCCCGCGATCCGCTACATTCGACGCGCCGAGCAGCGGCAGGCGCAGCGGCTGCGGTTGCGACACCTGACGCTCCTGGCGGCGCGCATGCTCCTCATCCTCGCCCTCGCTGCCGCCGCTGCAGGCCCGCTCGTCGGCCGGGGTGGCCCTTCGGACCACCGGTCGACTGCCCTCGCGATAGTGATCGACGAATCGCTGAGCTCGACACGGGTCCTGGGCGACCGGCGCGTCCTCGATCTACACGTCCAGAGTGCCGGCCTCGCTCTCGATCTGGCGACGCCGAGCGACCGGATTGCCGTGTTCAGCGCCACGGGTGCCGACCGGGGCGTCGCGGCCCGCGAGGTGAGCGGTGCGCGAGCGTACCTGCGCGGCCTGCGTCCCGCAGCGGGGGTCGCCGACCTGCGGACGGTGATCGATCAGGCTCGGACGTGGCTCGAGTCGGCCGCCGGCCTCGCCCGGGAGTTGCACATCCACACAGACCTGCAGAGCGTCTCGCTCGACGCCGGCCCGACCGAGCCGCCGAGCGCGCAGGCGGGCGACGGCATCTCGGTCATCGTACGGGCGCCGGCGTTGCCGCGCCTGGGGAACGGGACCCCAGGGGTTCCCACGCCGGAGGTCGTCCCGTTGACCGCGAGTCGCCAGACGCGGATCTCGGTTCCGCTGCACTGGTTCGGCCCCGACACGCCGTCGGCTCCGCTGATCGTCAGGCTCATCGCGGGTGAAGACGTCGTCGCGGCCAGCGAGGCACGATTCGGCGAACGGGCGCTGCTGGTGCTGCCGCCACAGGCAGACGGCTGGGTTCAGGGCCACGTCGGGATCGATCGTCACGGCCTGGCGGCGGACGACCGCCGCTACTTCACCTGGCTCGTGCGGCCACCGGCGACGGTGGCCATGCTGGGCGAGCCGGGGCGATTCGTCGAGCGCGCCATCGAGACCCTGGAGGGCGGCGGCCGCCTGCGACGGGACCGTCCGGATGTTTCCGACGTCTGGCTCGCAGCGGGCGGGGAACGGTTGGCGGACGGGCTCGCGGACGGTCACGCGACGGTCGTGCTCGCGCCGGCCAGCCCGCTCGACCTGCCGCGTCTGAACGTTCGGCTGGAACAAGCGGGCGTACCGTGGCAATACGAGGTCGACGAGCGGCCCGGTTCCCGTGCGATCGGTGGCGGCGATGGGCCAGCCGGACTGAGCGGGGTGGCGGTCCGACAGGCCTACCGTATGGTGCTCGGTGGCGTGCCGGCGGCCGATACCGTACTGCTCAGGCTCAGCGACGGCTCGCCCTGGCTAGTGCGCGGGACGACCCGCGACGGTGCCGCGTATTTGCTCCTCGGCTCGCCGATGACGCCGGAAGCCTCGGACCTGCCGCTGAGCGCGGCGATGATCCCGTTCTTGGACCTTCTGATCGGCAGCTGGGCGCGACGCGCGCCGGCCGCAGCAACGCTCCTCGAGGGCGGCGCTCGGCTCCAGCTGCCCGATCGCGCCCGAACGGTCCGGCTTCCCGACGGCTCGCGGGTGCCGGCAGAGGGTGGAGCGCCCTTCCGCGTCACCGAGCCAGGGAATAATCTGGCCTTAGATGGAGACGACACCGTCCTGGCGTTCTCGGTCAACGCGCTGCTCCGTGAGGCGGACCTGGCCGTCGCGCGCGAGGAAGAGCTGGAGGCGTTCCTGCCCGCTGCGAGCTGGTCGTGGGTTAGGGGGTTGGAGATGGGCGACTGGAGCGACAACATCTACCGGGCGCGCCGCGGCAGACTCGCCTGGCGGCCCCTTGTTGTGCTGCTGATACTCATATCTATTGTCGAGGCGGCTCTGGCAGCCGCCGGTCGCCGTACCGCGCCGAGACGGCTCGGGTCGGCTGACGCGTGAACCGGCAGAACACCGTAGACAGCCCAAGCGTTCGTGATCATAGATAGCCTCCGCAGCACACCGGAATTCAACCGGCTCACCGCGCTGATGCCGGCGCCGGGTGAGGAGCGGGCTCTGGCGGGGCTCGGCGGCTCTGCACCCGTGGTCCTCGCTGCAGCGCTCGTCCAGTCAGGCGCCGCGCGCAGCCTGCTCCTGGTGACTCCCACGGCAACGGATGCGGAGGAGACCGAGACCGATCTCGAGGCTCTGATTCCCGGACTGGCCCGCGTATTCCCGCAGCGCGAGTGGGTTCACCCCGATCTCAGCGACCCTCACATCGAGATCTCCGCGCGGCGCGTGGACTCGCTGCAGGCCGTGATCACGGGCCGCGCCCGCATACTGGTGACGACCGCCAGGGCCCTCGCCGAGCGGTTCGTCGTCCCGGCAAGCTGGAGCGAGCTCGAGCTGCAATTGGAGGAAGGGCAGGAGGTCCATCGCGACTCGCTGATCACGCGCCTCGAGAAGGCCGGCTACAAGAAGGTTCCCATGGTCGAGGCCGTCGGCGAATACTCTGCTCGCGGCGGCATCGTGGATGTCTACCCGATCACGACGCTCGATCCCATCCGGGTCGAGTTCTGGGGTGACACGATCGAGTCGATACGCTCTTTCGACATCCTCGACCAGCGCTCGATCACGCACCTCGCTTCCGTCCGGCTGCTGCCCGTCGCCTTCCCGGCACGCGACGACGCGCAGCCCGAGGACGGCGGTGCGGTCTCCGAAACCGGCAGCC
>JASFTY010000105.1:0-10385 GCA_050050535.1 Gemmatimonadales bacterium
CCTGGCCACCGCCGCCAACCGGTTACGCCGCACGCCGGGCGGTGCCAGGGTGGTGATCCTGCTGACCGACGGTGAGAACAACCGCGGCGAGGTCGACCCGATTACCGCGGCCCGGGCTGCAGCGGCCTACGGTATCCGAACCTACACGGTCGGTGTCGGCAGCGAGGGTGTAGCGCCGGTTCCGATCGGGCCGGGACCGCTGGGCACCGAATACGCGAACATGCGCGTGCACCTCGATGAGGATCTGCTGCGCCGGATCGCGGCGATCACCGGCGGCCAGTACTTCCGCGCCACGAATGCCAGGGCCCTGGAGGAGATCTACCGGCAGATCGACGAGCTGGAGAAGACACCGGTCTACATTCGCCGCTATGTGGAATTCAGCGAGCACTTCCGTCCGTTCATCCTGCTGGCCGTGATCTTCGTGATCGCCGAATGGACGTTCCGGGTGCGACGACACCCACTCTACGTATGATGCGCACTGCACGTTCTCTGGGAGCCGATCGGTGAGGCTCGAGTACAGCGCCTGGGTCTGGATCGGCCTGTTGGCCGCCGCCGCCAGCGTGGCTCTCGTCTATCGCTGGCACCGCCGGCGTCGCGCCGCCCTCGATGCCCTGGGTAGCTCCGGTATGCTCGAGCGGCTGACGCGCGTCGACCTGACCGGGTCGCCGTACCGGCGTGCCGCGCTGATCGGCGCCGCGCTGGCGCTGATGGGTCTCGCTCTGGCCGGGCCGCAGTGGGGTGCGCAGGAGGTGGAGGAACAGACGCGAGCCTTGAGTGTCGTGCTCGTCCTGGATATCTCCGAGTCGATGTGGGCTGAGGATGTGCGCCCCAACCGGCTGGAGCGTGAGCGCCTGGAGGCCCGCCGCCTGGTGACCGAGCTGGCGGGTCATCGCATCGGGTTGGTCGCGTTCGCCGGGTCGGCCTACCTCCTGTCACCGCTGACGATAGATTACGGAGCCCTTCATCTCTACCTCGACGCGCTCGATCCGACTCTGGCGGGAACGCTGGGCTCGTCACCAGCGGACGCCATACGCCGGGCCGTGTCGCTACTGCAGGCGGACGGCTCGGAAGGCGGCGATCGCGCGATCGTCATACTCAGCGACGGCGAATCACACGACGAGGAGCGGGATGTGCTGGACGCCGCCCGTCTGGCGGCGAACGAGCGGATCCGTTTGTACGCGCTGGGCGTGGGGAGCGGACAGGCCGAGCCGATCCCGCGTCACGACCGGATGGGCGAGCGGGTCCCCGGCTTCAAGCTCGATGCGAACGACGAGATCGTGCTCAGCCGCATGAACTCCGAGCCGCTGGCCGGCGCGGCACGAGCGACCGGCGGTTTCTGGGCGCGAGTCGATGAGGGCGGCGTCGGCCGGGTATTCGCCGCGCTGTCCGAGCTTCGCGAAGGTCGGGGCAGAGTGACGCGCGGCGTGCGCTGGACGCCCAGGTTCCAGTGGTTCGTGGCGGGGGCCTTGCTGTTCCTCATGATCGACTGGGCTTGGGCGTGGAGGCGGCAGCGATGAACGCTCTGCTGCCCGGACGCCTTGCGCTGCCGATCGTGCTCACCGCCGCGCTCTTGGGGTTCAGCTTCTGGGGCCAGGAGCCCGGGGGCAATCGCGCCTATCGGGGCGGCGACTACGCCAAGGCCGTCGAGCGGTACCGGGCCGCGCTGGCTCGCGGCGCCGCAGCGCCGCGCCTCGAGTACAACCTCGGCACCGCCCTCTTCCGGGTCGGCCAGGCCGAGGAGGCGCGGCTCCTGCTGGAGAGCGCACTGCGTGCCCAGTCACCCGAGCTGCGCGCCCGCGCTTTCTACAACCTCGGGGTCGTCTTGACCCAGGGCGATCCGCCGCGTGCCGAGGACCTACGGGCCGCCATCGCGGCCTATCGGAGATCGTTGCTCCTCGACCCGAGCAACGAGGACGCCAGGTGGAACATCGAACTCGCTATGCTCCGGCTGCAGGAGCTGGAACGGACCCGTCAGCCGCTGGCCGGCTCCGGCCAGCAGGGCGAGGCGCCACCGCAGCCGCCCGGCGCCGGCGACGAGCAGCGCCCGCGTGAAGGCGCCGGCCCGACGCCGTTACCGCAGCCCGGGGAGAGCGAGCGACCGAGCGGCGCGGCGGGCGATCTGGCCGCGCCACCCTTCCCGCTGGAGCTCGCGGAGCAGATACTGCGGGCCGTCGAGGAGCGAGAGCGGAGCTTGCAACGCGAGAAACTGAGACGCCAGCGGACGCAGACGGCGGGCCCGGAATGGTGATGAGTCGGCTGCTGTTTGTCCTGCTGCTAACGCCGCTGACACAGCAGGAGGGTCTCGTGCAGGTGGCCGCCTCCCTCAACCGCTCGACCGCGATGGTGGGGGAGACGGTGGTGCTGACCGTGACACTACGCGCCCCGGGTCTGCGCAGTCCCGAGATCGAGGACCCGCGCCTGGTCGGCCTCGAGGTCGAGTCGAGCACCGACCGCTCGACCTTCCGCTATTCCACCTCGACAGGTGGGGCGATCCGCGAGTTCTCACGCGAATACACGCTGCGGGCGATCGAGGTGGGCGAGCTCACGATCCCGCCGGTCCGCGTCGCGGTGGGAAACGATCTGTTCGAGACCGAGGCGCTCAGCCTGCGGGTCGAGAGTCAGGACACGACGCTCGAGCTGCCCGGCCAGCTGAGGCCGAGACCCGAAGAGGAGGTCGCCGTGCGGCTGTGGGTCGAGCCCGAGACCGCCTACGTCGGCCAGCAAGTGACGCTCACGGTGGGTGCCTTCTTCGATCCGCAAGTCCGCGATCGTTTGCAGCGCCAGCCGGAGTACCGGCCACCGGAGGTCCAGGGCTTCTGGACCGCTGATCTTCCGGGCTCGGACCGACCGGAACGGCGCGTGGTCAATCGGCGCGAGTACTTCGTGCAGATGTACCGCCGAGCCCTGTTCCCCCTGAGCCCCGGCACGCTGCGCATACCGCCCGCCGCGGTCATCTACGAGGTGAGGCGCGGGCTGATCTACGCGCCGGAGACGTTTCAGGTCGAGAGTGCACCGGCGACGGTGACGGTTCGCCCGCTGCCGCCCGTCGGCGTGCCCGCCGACTTCGCCGGTGCCGTGGGACGGTACGAGACCGACATCTGGTTCGATCGATCGGACCTGCGCGCCGGCGAGGCAGTCAACCTGGTTCTCGAGGTGCGGGGCACGGGCAACCTGAGCTCGATCAGCAGGCCCGAGCTGCCCGAAGTCCCTGGGATCAGGGTCTATGAGGGTGGAGAGGACGCCGAAGTCCAACTGCGCGGCACCGAGTTCGCCGGCCACAAGCGCTTCTCGTGGGTCCTCGTTCCAGAACAGTCGGGCCAGTTCGTGGTCCCCTCGATGCAGCTGCCCTATTTCGACCCGCTGGAGGCGACCTACACGATCGCGCGTACCGAGCCCGTCACGCTGATCGTCGAGCCGGGCCCCGCCGCGGCGCTCGGCGCAGCGGCGCCCGGGGGAACCGCGGTGCGGTTCGTGAAGGCCCAGCCCGGACGTCAGCCGCTGAACCTGCACCGCGCACCGCTCTTCTGGTTGGCCCAGGCCATCCCGGTCCTGATCCTCGCGAGCTTCGTCGCTCTCGGTAGGTACCGCAGTCGCGTCCCCACGCTCGCCCGAAGCCGGCCACAGCGTCGAGCCCGCGCCCTCCGCGAGCTGAGACCGCTGGCGGAATCCGGGGACTCCACCTTCTTCGGCGCGCTGCGCGCCGCGGCCCTCGACTGGCTGGGCTGGCGGCTCCATCTCCCCGATCTGCCGACGCAGGGCGTCGTCAAGGTCCAGCATGCGCTCGAGGACGCCGGTGTTCCGCCGCCCGTCGCCCTCGAGGTCATCGACCTGCTGGAAGATTGCGGACGCCTTCGCTATGCACCCGAGCCGCCCGGCGCCGAGCGGGGGCGCGAGATGTTGGCGAGGGCCGAGCGACTCCTCGCTCTGGTCGATAAGGAGGCCGTGTCCGAAAGACGTCTGCGGACGGCACCGCCGAACGGCTCGGCGCTGCTGCTCGGACTCCTGCTGCTGCTTCCCGACGCCGCGGCGGCACAGCCGCCCCAGTCAGAGCGGGCGGCGGCGCGCTGGTTCCAGGAGGGCGTCAGCGCCTACGGTCGCGGTGACCACGTCCTCGCGGCGGGGCTCTTCGAGCGCACGCTGGAGTTCAGACCCCGAGATCCCAACCTGCTCTACAACCTGGGCAACGTCTATTACGAGCTCGATGCTCGCGGTAAAGCCGTCGCCTACTGGGTCCGGGCCCTGCGGATCCGGCCGCGCGACGGCGACGCGCGGTTCAACCTGCGTCTGGTCGTTGATGACGATCCGGTGGTGGGGAGCGCGCTGCCGCCGATCCCCTTGTCGAGCGACGAGCTGGCGGCCCTCTTCACGCTCTTCTGGCTCGGTGGTTGCGCCGCACTGATAGCCAGGCAGCGCTGGCGCAAGGCGTCACTCACCTTCGCCGGCGGTGCGGCGCTCACCGTGGCGCTGTTCCTCGCAGCCCTCATGCTGTATCCCCGCGCCAGCTACGCGATAGTCGCTGCACCCGATGCCGCCCTGCGCGCGGGTCCGGTACGGCAGAGCGAGGTGCTCGCGACCCCGGCGCCCGGTGTCGGCTACCTCGTGCAGGAGGAGCGCGGCCATTGGCTCAGGGTGTCCCGCGGCAGCGAGAGCGAAGGGTGGATCGATGCTGGGCAGGTGGAGGTGATCGAGTAGTGTCTTCTAACTTCGAATGCTCGACTGCTCGATTGGTCAATTGCTCTGACTTCCCTACCTCACACTAGCTCTCATCCTCGATTAGCGGCACGAACCGGCACCGCGTGATGAAGTTCCTCTCGTACTCGTTCCCTTTGCGCTTGATCTGGTACAGGTCCTGGTCGGGCGGACCGCCCACCGGGACGACCAGGGACGCGCCTTCGGCCAGCTGATCCAGGAGCGGCTGCGGTAGCGTCGCCGCCGCCGCCGTGACCATGATCCCATCGAATGGCGCTTCCTCCGGCCAGCCTTTGGCTCCGTCGCCGATCCTGTACTCGACGGTGTCGTAGCCGAGCCGGTCGAGGATCTCGCGGGCCGATTCCGACAGTTCGGGAATCCGCTCGATCGTGTAGACCACCGCCGCGAGCTCGGCGAGCACGGCCGTCTGGTACCCGCTGCCGGTGCCCACCTCCAACACGCGAGCGTCGGCGGGCAGCTCGAGAGCCTCGGTCATCGCGGCGACCATGTAGGGTTGGGAGATCGACTGCCCGGAACCTAACGGGAGGGCCGAGTCGTCGTAGGCGAGCCGGCGGTGATCGTCGGGAACGAAATGGTGCCGCTCGACACGCTCCATCGCCTCCAGCACACGGGGATCCGCGATCCCACGGCGCCGGATCTGCCGTTCCACCATGTCTAGCCGCGCGGCGGCGAACGGGTCACTCTCCAACGGGCCTCCGTTCCCGGTGACGACGGTTGACTGATACTGCCGGCCTGCGCCCGGTTTGGCAAGCGTGCTTGACCGGAGCCGAGGCCGGTCGGTACGTTCGACCGACGATGAACACGCCGAGCTCAGAGCGCGTGCGCCTTACTCAGTACAGTAGCGGCGCTGGTTGAGCCTGCAAGCTGGGTCCGGCGGACCTGGCCAGTGTGCTCGAAGCTTTCGGTGGCCGTGGTGCCGATGAAGTGCTCGTCGGCCTCGATGCTCCCGACGACGCCGCGGTCTACGCCTGGGACGCGGAGCATGCCTTGGTGTCGACAGTCGATTTCTTTACCCCCATAGTCGACGATGCCTACACGTTCGGAGGAATCACAGCGGCGAACGCGCTGAGCGACATATACGCGATGGGCGGCCGGCCCCTCTTCGCGCTCAACATCGTCGCCTTCCCGGCCGGAATGGACCCGTCGATCCTCGTCGATATCCTGCGCGGCGGCAGGGACAAGGCCGCCGAGGCGGGCGTCAGCGTGGTCGGCGGCCACAGCATCGACGACAAGGAGCCCAAGTATGGGATGGCGGTCGTCGGGACGGTACGCCCCGATCATATCTACCGTAAGAGCGGTGGCCGGGCCGCTGACCGACTCGTGCTCAGCAAGGCGATCGGGACGGGAGTCATCGCCACGGCGATCAAGCGCGGAGCGGCGTCCCAGGATGCGGTCGACGCTGCTGTAGACTCGATGCTCAGGCTCAACGCGCGAGCCCTCGAGCTGGCCCGTATGCATGACGTCGGCGCGGTCACCGACATCACCGGTTTCGGCCTGCTCGGTCATCTATCCGAGCTCGCCGCGGCCAGCGGGCTCGCCGCTACGCTCCATGCCGCCGACGTGCCGACGCTCGCCGATGCCCGACAGCTTGCCGAGACAGGACACGTACCGGGCGGCACGCGTCGTAACCTCGAGTACGTTACCCCCAGGACGCGTTGGCGCGAGACGCTGGCCGAGCCGGATCGGCTGCTGCTCTGCGATGCGCAGACCTCGGGCGGCCTGCTGATCTCCGTCGTCGCCGGCGCCGCCGAGGCGCTGGCTGATGCACTGCGCGCCGACGGTCACGCGGCCGCCGTGATCGGGGAGCTGCGCGCGGGCGCGGCGGGAGAGATCGAGGTTCGATGAATCAGACGAAGCGGCCGCTCAGCATACGCGATATCTCGAGGCGCACGGGCGTTCCCGAATCCACGCTCCGCTACTACCGGAGCCTGTTTCCCGAGCACATCCCGACGCTCGGCAGCGGCCGCAAGCGGCGCCATCCCGAGGCGGCGGTGACCGTGTTCCAGCGTATCGCGAGCCTCTTCGCCGCCGGCGAATCCCGTGGGACCGTTCGCCGCGAGCTGCAGGGCGGACCGTCGACCGCGGAGTCGGACGGCCGCTCCGAACCCGGGGGATCGCCGGTCCACCTGACCCGCGGCTACCCGGTCCAGGTCGCGGAGCCGCCGGGTCGCCTGGGACCCCAGGAACTGGAACAGCTGCTGACCGCTATGATGGTGCGCGACCGCGAGCTGGTCGCCATGCATCGCGACCTGCTGGAGCTGCTCGAGAAGCTGATCCGCACGCTCGGCTCGCTGGCCGGCGCCCCGGCGTGGCGAGGCGGCGACCGCCTGGAGCCGGCGATCGCGCCACCTCGAGACGAGCCGGCCGTGGGGGCGCGGTCGCGATCGGATCGGGAGGAGCGGGAGGCGCCTGCCGGCTCGCCGGAGCTCGAGCGCCTGCGCGACAGCCTGCAGCGCGAGCGTGAGACGGTGGAGCGCCTGCGCCGCGCCCGCTTGGAGCTGGAGCAGCGACTCGCTCGGCTCGAGAGGGAAGGGGGAAGTAAGGAACGAAGGAAGCGGAGATAGTGTTGGGATTTCCCTTACGACTTCACAATTGTCCGATCCAACTTCCCATCTACCTCCGCCAGAATTCGGGGTGGAACAACACCAGCACCGTATAGATCTCCAGCCGCCCGAGCAGCATCAGTAGGCCGAGGATCAGTTTTCCCAGGTCGGGCATCCAGGCGTAGTTCGCGGCCGGACCCACGTCCGCCAGCCCGGGCCCGATGTTCCCGATCGCCGCCGCCGACGCGCCCGCCGCCGTGACCAGGTCCACCCCCAACGCCGTCAGCAGGAAGGCGCCGACGATGAACGACGCCACGAACAGGAGCATGAACGCCAGGATGTTGAGCATCACGCCTTCCGGCACGACCACGCCGCCCACGCGGGTCACCATGACCGCACGCGGGTGGAGGTGCTTGCGCAGTTCCGCCACCCCCTGCTTCAGCGCCGCCCACAGGCGTAGCGTCTTCATGCCGCCGCCTGTCGAGCCCGCCATGCCACCGACGAACATCAGGAACAGCAATACCACCTGGGCGACAGCCGGCCAGGTCACGTAGTCCGCCGTGGCGAACCCCGTCGTCGTCCCGATCGAGACGACCTGAAAGGCCGAAGCCCTGAAGACTTCCTCGAGCGAGTCGTAGGTGCCGGCAACGAGGTGGCTCGTCGCCACAACGGCGAGCGCGCCGACCAGCAGCAGCGTATAGAACCGCCACTCCTCATCCGCGAGTACCGACCGCGGCTTCCCCCTCAGCGCCCGGTAGTGCAAGGCGAAGTTCACCCCGGCGAAGTACATGAAGACGATCGTCACGTACTGGATATACGGCGACGTGAAGTGTCCGATCGAGCCCGTGTGCGGAGAAAAGCCTCCCGTCGGCATCGTGCCGAACGCGTGGGTCACCGCATCGAACACGCTCATCCCGCCCAGCAGGTAGAGAACGGCCTGAGCCGCGGTCAGGCCGACATAGACCCGCCACAATACCGTCGCCGTCTGGCGAATCCGTGGTCTTAGCCGCTCGGGCGTCGGACCCGGGACCTCAGCCCGGAACAGCTGCATGCCGCCCACGCCCAGAAATGGCAGCACGGCGACCACCAGGACGATAATCCCCATCCCGCCCAGCCACTGGCTCATATCGCGCCAGAACAGGATCCCGCGCGGCAGCGACTCCGGATCGGGGAAGATCGAGGCCCCCGTCGTCGTGAAACCGGAGATCGACTCGAAGAACGCGTCGAGTGGCGCGGCGACCCCGGCGAGCCAGTAGGGGAGCGCCCCGAACACGGCGGCGCTCAGCCACGCCAGGCTGACCGTGATGTAGCTCTCCCGGATCGAGATGTCGTCGGGCCTCGACGTGAACCGGTTCATCGCGACGCCCACCAGGATGGCGATCCCCGCCGACGCCATGAGCGGCAGGGAATCGGAGCCCCCGTATGACAGCGCCACTATCCCCGAGAAACCCATCGCCACGCCGACCGCGGCGATGATGGGGCCGGTTATGTGGAAGACGTCGTTCGTCGAGCTCGTCTGCGGGCGCGTCACTGGAACAGTTTCTCGACCGCGTTCACGGCATCCGGCAGCGCCAGCACGGCGACCCTGTCACCGTGCGCCAGAGCGAGCTGTCCGGTCGGCACGATCACCTCGTCGCCCCTGATCACGGCGCCTACCAGGCTGTTCTTCGGGAAATCGATCTCGGCCAGCGCACGCCCGGCGATGCGGCTCCCCGGCTCGACGCTGAACTCGATGACCTCCGCCTCGATCCCACGCAGCGCGGCGACCGAGACGACGATTCCGCGACGCACGTACTTCAGGATCGTATTGACTGCCGAGATCCGCGGCGATACGGCGGCGTCGATCCCGACCTTCCTGACCAGCGTGAGGTAATCGATCTTGTTGATCAGCGCGACGACCTTGCGCACGCCCAGATCCTTGGCCAGCAGGCTGCTCAGCATGTTCGTGTCGTCGCTGCCGGTGAACACGACGAAGCCGTCCAGACCCTCGACGCCCTCCATCTCGAGCAACTCCATATCCGTCGCATCGCCGTGCAGAATGAGCGTCTTCTTCAGCTCCTCGGCCAACTCCATGCAGCGCGCGCGATCCGCCTCGATGATCGTGCACTCGATGTCGTGGTCCTCCAGTATCTTCGCCAGGTAGACCGACATGCGACCGCCGCCGGCGATCATCACGCGCCGCAGCTTGAAGTCGTGGTAACCGGCCAGCTCGAGAACCCGCGGCATCTGCGTCGACTGGCCGATGATGTAGACCTGGTCCTCAGCCTGGAAACGGTTGTCGCCGCGCGGTACGATGGTCTCCTCGCCACGCTTGATCGCCACCGTCAGGTAGCGACGGTCCCTGTCCGCCGCCGCGACCTCCGCCAACGTTTGACCTACGACCGGCGCACCCTCGTGCACCGTGAGGCCGAGCAGCTGGACGCGGCCGCCAGCGAAGAACGCCAGCTCGCTGGCCGCCTCCGACTGCAAGAGCTGGAAGGTCTCCCAGGCACACTCCAGTTCCGGGTTGATCATTCGGTCGACGCCCCGCTGCGCGCCGCGCTGCCGCGACGTGTCATCGAAATAGTCGGGATTCGAAACGCGGGCGACCTTCGTCCCGATGTTGTACGCCCCGGCAGACATGCAGGCGACGAGGTTGACCTCGTCCACGTTCGTGACCGCGGCCAGCAGATCGATGTCGGCTATACCCGCTTGCTCGAGTACCGCGAGGCTGGCGCCGTTGCCGACGATCGTCATGATGTCCAGCAGCTCCTGGGCGCTGGCGGCGCGCTCCTTGTCCTGGTCGATGAGCACGATGTCGTGCCCCTCTTCCGACAGGTGTTCTGCGAGATGGAAACCGACGGCGCCGGCGCCGACGATCAAAATCTTCATCGAGTGTCCTCTCCCGTTGGCCCGGGCGTGGGCCGGCGGCTGGACCGGCGTAGCCCCGGTAACTTCGCGCCGACGCACCGGGTGTCAAGCCGAACCGACGGCCCGTAGCGGGTTGGTGCCACGGCTAATACCGCGGACTCCGCCTAACGTGTGGCCTCCACCCGTGCCCAACAACGCGCGCATGGGCATAAACCAGTCCCAAATCGAGTCAATATCGAATCAACATAGAGCGGGCTGCCTATTCTGTCCCTGGCACCAGGC
>JASFTY010000106.1:0-10332 GCA_050050535.1 Gemmatimonadales bacterium
AACATGGAGGGATTCAAGACGCTTGCTGAGGGCCAGGAAGTGGAGTTCGAGATTCGGCAGGGCGACAAGGGGCTGCAGGCTGCGAATGTGACCCGCCTTTAGCCTCAGACTGATATCGAACTACCCGCTCGCCCGGACGCGCCCGTTGGTCCGGGCGAGTTCTTTATTGGGAATTCTCGAATGTCGACCTGGGGATTTGGGTATTCGGGATTCGGGGAGTAAGGAACGGTAACGCCGGCAATCCGTGGAACCCGTGGATTCCCGAGTTCGGGAATCTCCGAATCTCTGAATCCCCGAATCGCCGACCAACCTACCCTAGGCGCGAGCAGGGCGGCGCCTCATATTCCCACACATGGCTGCAGAAGAGACGAGGACAGTATACCTGATCGACGGGCACGCGCTCGTCTATCGGGCGTTCTACGCGATGATCAGCCGGCCGCTGCGGACGTCGCGCGGCGAGAACACGTCCGCGACCTGGGGAGTCACGCAGTTCATCAGGAGGATTCTGGCGGAGCGCCGGCCCGACTACATCGGGTTCGTCTTCGATGCGGGCGGCGAAGAGACGTTCAGGCACGAGATCTACGAGGACTACAAAGCGACGCGCGAGAAGCTGGACGAGACGCTGCAGCAGGACTTCGACACGGCGATGCGGCGGATCCGCCAGATCCTGGAGGCGTTCCGCATCCCGACCATCGAGGCCGAGGGCTACGAGGCCGACGACGTCATCGGCACGCTCGCCAGCCGGATCGCCCGCCAGGGCCTTCAGGCGGTGATCGTTTCCGGCGACAAGGACTTCTATCAACTCATCGGTGCCAGGGTCGCACTGCTCAACCCCGGTCGAGGCGGCCCCGCGGCAGTGGAGGAGGAGCTGGTCGACGAGACGAACGCCGCCGAGCGGCTCGGCGTACCTCCCGAGCGGGTGACCGACTATCTGGCGCTGGTCGGCGACTCGTCCGACAACATTCCGGGCGTGCGGGGCGTCGGTCCGAAGACGGCGATCAAGTTGATCGCGCGGTTCGGGGGGTTGGAGGACATCCTGGCGGGCGTCGATGAAGTCGCGCAGAAGCGAGCGCGCGAGGCGCTGAAGCGGCACGCCGATGATGCGCGGCTCTCGAAGGACCTCGTCACGATACGGACCGACGTGCCGATCGCGCTCGGACTGGACGAGCTGAGGGCGGGTGAGCCGGATCGGGACCGGCTGCGCGAGCTGTTTCTCGAGCTGGAGTTCCACTCGCTGGTCCGCGAGTACGCGGCGGACGAGGGTCCTGCACCGCGAGTCGAACAGGTCGCCGGGTACGAGCTGGTGACGGACGTCGGACGGCTGGCCGGGATCGTCGCCGCGGCCCGTGGGTTGGGGCGGGTGGGCATCGACGTACGCTCGGCGAGCGGGCGTCCGGGCGGCGGGCCGCTGGTGGGTCTGGCGCTCGCCGCCTCTGAGGGGCGCGCCTACTACCTGCCGTTCGGCCATATCGCCGGCCGCCGGCCGGGCGAGCTGGAGCTGAGCGGCGTGCAGCAGGCGGCGGCCGAGAACCTGCCGCCGCCAGGGTCGGAGGCGTTGCGGCCGATCGCCGAGCTGCTGGAGGACGAGACGATCGAGCTGGTCGGCCATGATCTCAAGCGGTGCAAGCTGATACTCGGTGCCGCCGGGATCGAGCCGCGCGGCGCGATGCGGGACGTCACCATCGCCTCTTACTGCCTCGATCCGGGCCGGCGCCAGCACGATCTGGAGACCCTGGTCCTCGAGGAGATGGACCGGAAGATCGAGTCGTACGCCGACCTTTGCGGGAAGGGCAAAGCGGAGATCCCGTTCACCGAGCTGGAGCCGGCACGCGCCGCCAGCTTCTCCGGCGCGCGCGCCGACCTGGCCCTGCAGATCGATGCGCGCCTGACGCGGCAGCTGGACGACTACGGCTTGAGACGGCTGTTCGAGGAAGTCGAGATGCCACTGATGCCCGTGCTGGCCGACATGGAGCGGGTCGGGGTCGCCATCGACGCCGAGTTTTTCGACCAGATGAGCGAGCGACTGGACCGGGAACTGAAGCTGGTCGAAGAGGAGATCTACAAGCTGGCGGGCCGCGAGCTGAACATCAATTCACCCGTGCAGCTGCGCGAGGTCTTGTTCGAGCAGCTGAAGCTGCCGGTGAAGAAGCGGACCAAGACCGGTCCATCGACGGATGCCGAGGTCTTGGAGCAGCTGGCGGCGGAAGGTCACCAACTACCGCGTCTGATCATCGAGTTCCGCGAGCTGGCGAAGCTGAAGTCGACGTACGTAGACGCGCTGCCGGCGCTGGTCGACCCACGGACGAACCGCATCCACACATCGTTCAACCAGACGGTGACTTCGACCGGCCGTCTGTCCAGCTCCGACCCGAATCTGCAGAACATCCCGATCCGCACGCCGCTGGGTGCCGAGATCCGCAAGGGCTTCGTGCCCGCCGAGGGTCTCTCGTTTCTGGGGGCCGATTACTCGCAGGTCGAGTTGCGCATCTTGGCGCATCTGTCGAAGGATCCCGCCTTCCTGGAGGCCTTCCGCGAGGGCCGCGATGTCCATCGGGACACGGCGGCGCTCATCTTCGGCGTCGGGCTGGACGCGGTGACGCCGGCGATGCGCGCGACGGCGAAGACGGTGAACTTCGCGACGATCTACGGCCAGGGCGCTTTCGCGCTGGGCCGCCAGCTGGGGATAAGCATCGCCGAGGCCCGCGCCTTCATCGACGACTACTTCGAGCGGTTCCCGGCGATCCGGGCGTACCTCGATCGCCAGGTAGAGACGGCGCGCGAACAGGGCTACGTCGAGACGCTGTTCGGACGCCGCCGCTATATACCGGAGCTCAACTCGAAGAACCCGAACATCCGAGGCTTCGGCGAGCGCGTCGCCACCAACTCACCGATTCAGGGGACCGCGGCCGACCTGATCAAGCTGGCGATGATCAACATCCACAGCGCGCTCGCCGAGCGTGCGAGCGGCGCCCGGATGATCCTGCAGGTGCACGACGAGCTGCTGCTCGAGGTGCCGCCGGCCGAGCTGGACGACGTGAAGCGGCTCGTACGCGCCGAGATGGAGAGCGCGCTGGAGCTCGACGTCCCCATCGCGGTCGAGATGGGCGTCGGCTCCAACTGGTACGAGACCAAGGCCGGCTCGTAGAGTGCCTTGCTACTGGGTCGCTTCGGGCGGCGGCGCAAGGCTCTCGGCGACCATGGCGATCTTCCAGACGCCGTCATGCTTGCGCAGGACCACCGTCCAAGTGCCCCGCGAATCCTCGGTCTCGCCCGCCGTCGTGACGCCGTGCCATTCCCAGGTGGACGTCACGCAGGCGGCGTCGGGGGCGAGGACCTGGATGTAGTGCTCATCCCCCCAGGCGAACTCTACCGACTCATACTGCCAATTGGCCCGGACCTCCTCGGCCATCACCGCGAAGCCGACCGACACCTCGCCGTTCACAGCGAACGTGAAGTCCTCGCTCTGCTCGAACTGGGCGAGCCAACCTTCGACGTCCACGGCGTTCAGGATCTCCGCCTGCTCCGCGTAGAGCTGCTCGATCTCACCTTCGATCGTGGCGCGCTGGGCGTCGGTGAGCCCGGCCGGCTGACAGGCCGACAGCAGGGCGAGTGCGGCCAGGGCGGCAAAGGCGCCGATACGCATAAGTCCCTCCTTGTCGTGGTGAATCGGCAACCTAGCGACAACGGGTCGGTGGGACCAGAGTCGGTCGAGAGCGCCGGGTCAGAGCCAGCCCCAGAAGTCGGGCCGCACCCGCACGACCAGTTCCCAGAGGCCACCCTGCCTGAGCCCGCGGGCGACCTCGACGCGCAGAATGTCGAAGACGAGGCCCACGCCGGCGCCGACGCCGACCAGCGTGCCGTCAGCGGCTCCGGCCGGACGGCCCACCCGATTCCAGCGCTCCACCGCCCGAGCGGCGCCGGCGCCCTCGATCCCGACCCAGCCGAGATCGGCGAACAGGGCGAGGGAGACGATAGGGTAGTAGACCCGCCGGCTCAGCTCGAGGCCGGCCGCCCCGTACAGGTTGCCGACGAAGCGGTGAAACGAGTAGCCGCGCACCGTGCCGCGACCGCCGACGGGTAGTAGACGCTGTGCCGGGATGTCCACGCCCCAGACTGCACCTGCAGCACCGGAGACGCGGACCGCCACTCCCACAGCGGTCTCGGGCCACAGCAGCTCGCCACGTGCCGCCGCCTGTACGTACTCGAAGTCGCCGGCGATCGCGCCGCTGGCCGCCTCGACCCGCACGTCCCAG
Organism: Gemmatimonadales bacterium; assembly: GCA_050050535.1. GTDB lineage: Bacteria > Gemmatimonadota > Gemmatimonadetes > Palauibacterales > KS3-K002. The sequence continues at coordinate 4,254 of JASFTY010000106.1, forward strand.
CTCGCGCCACCCACCGCCTCCACCGCCATCACCGGCTGCTTCTCGAACTCGAGGGCGAGCGCGGCGTTCTCGCCGTCGTCGAGCTGGCGGACCGCGCGGTAGCTGCGATCGAGCATACCGCCCGACGCCAGCGCCGTCGGCTCCCAGTCCTCCCAGCTGAGCGAGACGCTTCCCCGCGCCGGGCCGAACGCTCTTGCTAACGTGAGGCTGCCGCCGCTCGTCCAGTACGGCTCGCGATAGTCCTCGCCAGCGATGAGAGCGGCCAACGTCGCGACGGCCCCCGAGCTGGCCGGCCCGGGCGACACGTCCGCCACGCGCCGGTAGTAGCCGCCCAACTCCACCTCGTAGGACGGGGCCGGCACGAAGCGCACCCGGCCCTGCACCTGACCGCGTTCCGCGCCGAACGCATAGCCGCCGAGCAGCAGCGTGCTGCCGCCGGCCACGCTGCGGCCGACGCCGGGCCCGGCGTACAGTCCCTCGGCACGGCGGAAGCGGAACACCGAGGAGATGCCCGGCACGGCCAGGCGTAGGCCCTCGGCGCGCTGCAGATACGACTCGGTGACGATGCGGGTCGCCTGCTCCCGGATCTCCTCCATCGAGGGCGGCGACGTGGCGACCGCCGGATCGAGCGCGTCATAGAGGCCGCCCTCGAACTCGAACGCCTCGCGAGTTGCCTGCGGTAGCGCGACGATGGCAGGCCCGCGGAAGAACGTCTCGGGGATCCCCGTGTTGAACTGGTAGTCGCTGATGCTGAACTCGGCGCGGATGATGCCGCCGGCGGGGAACTGCACGAACTCGACCTCGCGGCGCAGCTCGATCCCCTGGCGATACGGCAGCCAATAGCGTCCGTCCCACAGGCCGTTCTCCAGCCGGATGTTGAAGTAATCGAGTGTCTCGTCGCGGTAGGAGGCGGCGGTGAACGTGAGCTCCATCCGCACGATGTCCGCTGTCGCACGGTCCAGTAGCAGGGAACCGACGACCCCGGGCCCGTTCGGGTCGTGGGGCCTCACGTGCACCTCGTAGACCCGCACCTCGCGGTCCTGGAGCACCAGCGTCAAGGAGTCGGCGAGCCGATAGTCGTAGAACTCGAGCGCGCCCGGCGCCGCGGGATGCAGGACATCTCTCACCTCCGAGCCTTCGCCGAGCCGGATACGGTCGCCGAGGTTGTCCATGACCACCGTCAGGTGATCGATATGGTAGCGGATGTTGGTGGGCAGAACCTTCTCGTCGCGCCGGCCGACGATCAGCTGCCGGGTCCGGTCGGGTGCATGCCAGTAGAGATCGAGCGCCAGCTGGTCCGCCTTGACCAGGTGGCGCTCGGTGCCTCGCCCCAGATCGTAGAGGAAGTAGATGTGACCGCGGGCCCGCGCCTGATAGTCGACGAGCCCGCCGTCGGCCGCCCAATGGGACCGGCGCTCGACCGCCCGCTCCACCAGGGCGCGGGCACGGGGCGCATTCCACTCGGATCGCGACGCCGGTCCCGGCGCCGCTTGGGCGAAGGGCGGCAGCTGCGGCGCGGGCGCGGCGTCGGCCGCGGTCGCCGTCGCCGTCGCCGCCGCATAGAGGACGGCGGCGGTCACAGCGGTCGCCCTCGAGATCAGCGGGTGCTGGCGGCTACCGCCTGATCGTTCAAGGTCCAATCGTAGCTCTCGAACTGGACTCCGTACTCACCGGTCTCGAGAAACTCGGTCGCGCGTTCCCTAAGATAACGCGAGATGAAGCTCAGGATGCCGTTCACCTTACTGTCGCGTGCGTAGCCGGACGCGCCGGCGAACTGCTCGAAATCCTCTCCGTACCAGTCGAACACCCTCGAGAGATGGACCCGTCGCCGTTCGATCTCGAACCGGTTGTGCCTCGGGTCGTTGAGGAAGCGGCGGCCCTGGTCATCGAGCTGTTCGTCCAGGTTCGCGCCGCGATACGCCTCGCCCCTGAGCGGCGGGCAACTGACGGTGGCGCGGACGAGGGCGAAAAGGATGCGCGGCTCGTTGTGTTTGGCTCGTAGGGTCGCGTGCTCGATATCGTCGAGCGTCATCTCGGTACCCGCCACGTCGTGGCGGAGGCGATCGAAGACGCCGTCGATGTGTCGGATCGAGTTCTCCGGGAGGCCGAACCGGTTCGGTGACGTGAGCTTCTTGAAGAAGCCGCTGCCCTCAATGGGATAGTGGTCGATTATCGTCTCGAGAACGTAGGCGTTGTAGGCGTTGATCAGATAGGCGATCTGCTCCGCCTCGGGCCAGCCGGCGAACTCGTCTGCACCAACGCCGGCGAGCTGGTCCAGATAACGGTCGAGGGTCGCGCGTCCGAACTTCAGGGCGGTGTAGTCCACCCTGCCGTCCTGCACGTAGAGCGTGAGCACCGTATCGAGCGTCGCGTGTTCGAAAGCCTGTGCACGCGCCACTTCGCCGGACCCCGCCAGTGCGGCCAGCGCCAGCGCCAGTGTTACCGGGTTCGACTTCATCGGCCGTGTCCTCGATCGCCAGGATAGACTCCTCACTTCAGATGTCGAGCGGCTGTCGGCAGCGCGATGTCGCGGCTGCGAAGAAGCTGCGGGTCGACGGTCGCGCTCTCCAGGCGCAGCGGCCCTTCGATCCACAGCGAGACGACGAGATCATCCAGGCGCGTTCTGCTGTCGATGGGCAGCGCGGCTTGTAGCCGATAGGCGACGCGCGAGCCGGCCGGCGTAGCGATCAGCAGGCCGAGCCCGGCCGAGCCCCGCACCCCCGAGTTCACCCCGAACAACGCCTCGTTGGCCCAAATGCGGCCACCATCAACGAACGCGGCAAGGCCCAGGTCCAGGAGCCGTCCCATGGAACCGAGGAAGTACCGATTCTCCAGCCGCAGCACGGCGCGGGCGCCGCCCGGGTACCGGTGGGGCGCGAAGCCTGCCAACCCCCAGGGGCCGCCGAGCGTGAGCTGGAAGGGAACGCTCGCGTCCCAGCCGGCGCTCCAGCGCCCCTCGAGGGTGACCGTGCGGCCCGGCCCCAGCAGCCAGATGTTGGTCCACTGCAGCGCGCCGAACACGTCGCGCCACCTGCGCTCCCGATAGTCGCGTCGTGCCTCGACGTTGGCCCGCAGCAAGGAGAACCAGTCGCCCCTGACACGCGCGCCACCGTAAAGGTCGAGCCCGGCCAGCACGTGATCGTCGCCGGAACCGAAGGCGCTGCTCGCCACCCCGAGCACCAGATCGGCGGTAGCACCGATGGCGATGTCTTCCGTCGCCTGCAACGTGCTCACGCCGCGGCGCCGGATGAAGTCGAGGCCGCGGATCCCCACCACGAGATTCAGTCGAACATCCTCGCGCGGGCGAAGCGCCAGATCGGCGAGCGCCGCAGCGGCCTCCTCCGAGAGCGCGAGGCCCGCGGCGGTTGCCGAGTCCCTGGGGAACGCATCACCGTAACTCAGTCTCTCGTACGATACCGTGAGACCGTATGACCCGAGCTTCGTTGCACGTCCGCGCGGCGCCGCCATGACGCGCAGCGCACCGCCAACCTGCGCCGCCACCTGCGTCAGAGGTAAGATCAGCTCGTAGCGGTCCTTCGAGTCTCCCACGTAGTAGCGGAACCAGCGCTCGCCGTAGAACCCATCCTGAAACGCCGCCCAGCGACCCACCAGTCCGACGAACGGATAGCCCAGCGTTTCCCGCAACACCCAACCCGACTCGCCGCTGATCGCCAATACGCCCGCGTTCCAGCGACTCCCCAGAAACTGTGGGTCGTAGAAGCTGCCACCGACGTCATCACGACCGGCCCGGGTGGCGTACAGGAACTCCAGCGCCTTACCACTGCCCGCGATGTTCCACTCCGTGATACTGACCCCTGCGACCGCCGGGCCGCTCCCCAGCTCGAGCCGCGGAACGATGCGCAGCGACCACTCGTCACGAGTCGTCACCAACACGTCGTAGTCACCGCTCGCCCGGCGCCGCGCCTCCACCTCCGCCGACTGAAGGAACAGGAAACCGCGCAGCAGTCGCTCGCTCTCCGTCACCCGCAGATGCTCGTAACAGTCGCCCTCCCGGAACAACAGCTCGCGCCGGATCACGTCCTCCCGCGTGTCCACGTGCAGCCAGTTCGCCGCCGCGTAGAACTTCGACATCACACCGCTCCCGCTGTCCCCAAAGACGCTGCGGCGCTCGACCCCGATGCTGGCGATCCGACCCGCCTCGCAGACCCCACCCTCCTGCGCCGACACCTCGAGCGCAGTAGCTAGTAAGGCGACGATCACGGCGCCGGTCGGAACTCGGCGTATGGTAGTCAGTGGTCGGTGCGTCGGTGCGTCGGTAGCCGGTGAACGGTCATTCGGTGTGCGGTGTGCGGTTTGCGGTAGGAGCTACGCGGCATGCAGTCAGTTCGAAGTCGCACATTCGGAACTACCGCATACCGCACACTGCATACCGCAAACCGGCTCAGCTCGCATCAATCCGCCGAGCCAAACAGGTCTTCCTGGCCGGGTTGGTCGATCTCGTACGTCACCAGCGCGCGCAGACGATCCTCCCAGCGGCCCAGGTCCAGGCCGCCCTCATGAAGGAGCATCCGCCTCAGGACGGGCGACAGGGCAGACAGCTCTTCCACCAGATCGGCTACCGCCGAGCGTAGCTCCCCGGCCCTGAACTCTTCCTCGCCGCCCCCGGCCATGTCACGCCGGATCGACTCCTCCGATCGCGATGCCACGATCGGATCGTCCAGCGTCATCACGTACACGTACGTGCGACGGCCTGGGCCGCGCTCGTCTTCGATGGGGACGAGACCGACGATCTGATCCGACCGCCAGTATTTCCCATACCCCAGATAGACCAGCCGGTTCGCCTTGATCTCCACGCTCGCCTCCATCTGTCCATTCGGTTCGCGGCAACGCCTAATCTTCGCCCGCAGAAGGCGCCGGGCAAGCCGGTGCGGTGGTGGGCAGTGCGGCGGTGGGCGGTGGAAATTGGAACTGGGAGGTTCTGAAGCTACCGCCTACCGCTCAGCGTCTACCGTCAAGAGGGGTTGACATATAGATATATTCATATATCTTGGCACGCTAACCGGGAGCGCCTCATGTCGATCAGAGCCCAGAAGCTCAGCGTTGAAGCCGTTCAGCAGGCCGCCACGATGCTCAAGTGCATAGGCCACCCGATCCGTCTGCAGATCATCGAACTGCTGGACCGGACGGGTGAGCAGAACGTGACGACGATTCACGAGACGCTGGAGATCGAGCAGGCGGTGGCGTCTCAGCACCTCAACCTCATGCGGGACAAGGGGATACTCGACAGTCGCCGGGCGGGCGTGAACGTCTACTACAGGATCAACGATCCGCGGGTCACCCAGGTGATCGATTGCATACACGACCATTGCGACGCCTAGCGACCGATTCACTGAACCGCGACACGAAGGAGCCGATGAATAGAACGATGAAATCCGCCCTCACCTCGATCCTGGTCTTCGTCTGGAGTGCGGCGGGGCTGGCTCAGACGCGGGGAGCCGAGGTCACGGCCCCGCTGCTGCGCCCGATCTCACTGGAGGAGGCGGTGGAGGCGGCGCTGGCCGGGAACCCGGAGCTGAGCGTAGCGGCGGCGCGGCGCCAGCTGGCGGGGAGCGCGGGCCGGGGGGCGGCGGCGCCGTTGTGGCCGCGGCTGGACGCCGGGGCCGGTTACGCGCGTTCTGTTGACCCGGTGTTCGCCTTCGGGGCGAAGCTGCGTCAGGAGCGCTTCACGCAGGGTGACCTGGACCTGGAAGCGCTGAACAGACCGGACGCGGTCGACGACTGGTCGGCATTCGTTTCACTGAGCTGGAGCCTGCTCGACCCGACGGTTTGGGCGGGCCGCTCGTCGGCGGAGAGCCGGGCGGAGGCCGCCGCGTGGTCGGCGGTTAGAGCACGCGAGGCGACGGTGCTGATGGCCCACCTGCTCTTCTACCGCGGGCTGGCGGCGGGGGCGCGGGAGGAGTCGGCGCGCTCGGCGGTGGAGGCGGCCGAGGCGACGCTCGATCTGTTCCGGCGGCGAACCGAGCGCGGGCTCCTGACCGACGCCGACCTGTTCCAGGCGGAGGCGGAGCTGGCAGCGGCGCGGGCGCAGCTGGCGGATGCGGAGCGAGTCAGGTTGGAC
>JASFTY010000107.1:0-10279 GCA_050050535.1 Gemmatimonadales bacterium
GCACGCCGGGACTCGCCGTCAGCAGCTCGAACTCCAGCCGCCCCTCCAGCTTCACGCCTGCCTCCACCGCCACCGGCTCAACCCGCAGCGCCGGGACCACCCGCTCCGTCACCACCACGTAGGCCGCCACGAGACCTACGATCACGGTCACCAGGCTCAACGCCCGGTCCAGCCAGCCCCTGTATCCCCCCACGCACACCTCCAATGCCGGACAGGCAGGCAGTCTAGCGAGTGGGTGTCAACCGATCGTCAACGCGACCCGCAAACGCATGTTTGCCCCGCCCGCCCGCCGACCGACCACGCCAGCCACCGACTACCGATCCCACCGCCCTGGGCTGGCGCCGGCCGCGGTTATATGTTTTCTTCGTCCTGCAAGGTGTCGCCGCGACTCCTCGCTCGTGCAGGGCCCCCCCGCGGCCCGCCACTGCCCCTTAGATGAAGGTGCTAGGAAGTGCGATGCTGACCATCGCGTACCAGATCGGCCAGCGCTGCTCGCGGCAGCGACCGTCGACCGGCACTCGGGGCCGGAGGGCACTGGCTTGGGCGGCGCTGGCGGGAGCGGCGCTCATCTGGTGCCGACCCGCCGTCGGCCAGCAGTCCAGCAACGGTGACGGGGACCCGGTGGAAACCCCGGTGGCGGAGGCGGCGTACCGAACGGGCGAGATCCGGATCGACGGCCGTCCGGAGGAGAGCGCCTGGCGTCACGCGGAGCCGGTGACCGAATTCGTACAGGGCGAGCCGGTGGAGAACGCGCCCGCCGAGGAGCCCACCGAAGTGCGCGTCCTCTTCGACGAGGATGCGCTGTATGTCAGCGCCCGGATGTGGGACGGGCAGCCGGAGCGGATCGGCACGCAGCTCGTGCGTCGCGACGAGAACGGCCAGTACGACTACTTCGAGCTTTCACTCGATCCCAACTCGGACCGGCGAACCGGGTATCGCTTTCGGGTGAGTGCGGCGGGCGTGCAGCGCGATGTCTATCTGTACAACGATGTCCGTGAAGACGAGGCGTGGGACGCGGTGTGGCAGTCGGCGGTGGCTGTCGACTCGGCCGGTTGGAGCGCAGAGCTCCGGATCCCGCTCAACCAGCTGAGGTACAACTCGGCCGACAGCGTGCAGTCGTGGGGCGTGAACTTCTCGCGTCGCCGGCTGTCGAGCAACGAGCGTACCTACTTCGCCCTCGAATCGCGAGTACGGCACGGCAAGGTCAGCGTGTTCGGGAGGCTGGACAATCTGCACTTCCCGCACAGCGCCCGACGCCTCGAGATGCGGCCCTACGCTCTGGCCAGCGCCTACACCGCGCCGCCCGAGGCCGGCGACCCGTTCTTCGACGGCTCCGACTGGTCGCAGAGCGCCGGCTTCGACCTGCGCTACGGACTCGGCGCCAGCTACACGCTGGACGCCACCGTCAACCCGGACTTCGGCCAGGTAGAGGTCGATCCCGCGGTCATCAACCTGACCCAATTCGAGACCTTCTTCCCGGAGAAGCGCCCCTTCTTCGTCGAGGACGCGCGGATCTTCGACTACAACCTCGGTGGTCGCTCCGACCAGCTCTTCTACAGCCGCCGTGTCGGGCGCGAGCCCCACGGGTCGCAGCCCTCCGGCGCCGATTACGCGCAGATCCCTAGCGAGACGACGATACTCGGCGCCGCAAAGGTCACCGGCAAGTCGGCGGCCGGCCTGTCGCTCGGCGCGCTCGTCGGCATCACCGCCCAGGAGAACGGACTGGGCCACGACAGTGGGAGCGGCGAAACCAGCACGTTCATCGCCGAGCCCGCCAGCCAATACGGAGTCTTCCGGGCGCTGCGGGACTTCCGCGGCGGCGCCTCGCAGTTGGGCGGTATCTTCACGGTGAGCCACCGCAACCTGCCCGGCGACGGGAACTTCGACTACCTGACCTCCAGCGCCTACAGCCTGGGCCTCGACTTCGAGCACGCCTGGGGCGGCCCCCGATCGAGGGACTGGGTGCTGTCCGGCCACTTCGCCGGTACGTACATCTCCGGCCCCGCGGAAGCTCTGACCCGCGTCCAGAAGTCGAGCAACCACTACTTCCAGCGGCCCGACGCCACACGCTTCTCACTCGACACGACGGCCACCTCGATGAGCGGCGCCCACTGGCGGCTCTCGTTCGGGCGGCAGAGCGGCGAGCACTGGACCGGATCCGTTTGGCTCGGCGAGATAACCCCGGGATTCGAGGTCAACGACCTGGGCTTCAGCCGCAGTAGCGAGCGGCTCGATGCCGGCTTCCGCCTCGGCTACCACGAGATCAGCCCCGGCGCGCTGTTTCGCAGCTACCGCCTCATGGTCTGGGCCTACCAGAGCTGGCGGCACGAGGCGCTCGACGACGTCTTCTCCTGGAACTCCTGGCGGCACGCTCGCAAGGGGAGCATGTTCTCGCTTCGCACCAACTTCGAGTTCCTCAACTACTGGCGCCTCGAGGTCAACGGCCGCTTCTCGCCCGAGTTGCTCAGCGACTCCGAGACGCGCGGCGGCCCGCTGATGACCAACCCGGGATCGACGCAGCTCGAGGTCGGCCTCCACACCGACCCGCGTAAGGTTCTCGCCGTCAGGCCGCGCGTCGAATACGTGGACGGGCACCGCGGCGGCTACCGGATGGAGACGAGCCTGGGGATGACGATCCGGCCGTCCCCGGCCCTCGAGATCCAATTCGCGCCCAACTATTCCAGGCAACTCGACCCGGCCCAGTACGTCACCGCCCAGGACGACGAGGGCTTCGTGCCCACCTACGGCAGGCGCTACCTCTTCGCCGACCTGAAGCGGCACCAGTTCTCCCTCGACACCCGGCTGAACGTCGCCTTCAATCCCAGGCTGACGCTACAATTCTACGCCCAGCCACTCGTCTCGTCCGGTGACTACCTGACCTACAAACAGCTCAAGGCTTCGGAAAGCTTCGACTTCGATCTCTACCAGGAGGGTACGGCGGTCGTCGACGGCGACGTAGTCACGTGCGCCGGCGGCCGCACCTGCGACAGCGACGGCGAGCGCTACGTAGACTGGGACGGCGACGGGATCATCGACACGTCATTCTCCGACAGGGACTTCAACATCCGCTCGCTGCGCTTGAACGCCGTCCTCAGGTGGGAATACCGGCCCGGCTCCACCATCTTTCTGGTATGGCAGCAGAACCGCCGCGACCGCGTGAATGACGGCTCGTTCGATCTCGGCCGTGACATCGACGCACTCGGCAGCATCGACTCCGAGAACGTCTTCATTCTGAAAGTCAACTACTGGCTCGGACTATAGCGCGGCGCGATTCCCCTTTGACGCCCGCTCTACGAGCCAACTCGACTAGCGACGTCCGCCGCGACCGCCACGCCTTCCTCCACCGCCACCCTGGCGACGCTCCATGGCCTCGTTGACGCGCAACGTCCGACCGCCGTACTCCATGCCGTCGAGCGCCGTTATCGCCGCGTTCGCCGCGTCCTCGTCCATCTCGACGAAGCCGAAGCCACGCGGCCGGCCCGTCTGCCGGTCGCTGATTAGATCCACCGAGTGGACCGTACCGTGCTGGGCGAACAGGTCGCTCAGCTCTTCCTCCGTCGTCGTGAACGGCAGGTTACCGACGTAGATCCTCTTGGCCACTGCTGGACACTCCCTCTTGATACGAACGGGACTACGCGCCGCACGCTGACGAGCCTACGGGCCCTTACAGATCAGGGAGCAGACGCACCACACAAAACGGGGAATCCTCATCCGGATGGGACAGTCGCTTGACGACCGACGCAGACTCTCTATCGACCCCCAAAAGAAGCCTGTCTCAGCGGGGCCGGGATGGACGTATCCCCGTTCCCGGCCTACGGGCAGTACCAACAAGCTAAGTGCAACTTCGACAGCGGGCAACAAGGTCCGCCGCCACCGCCTACTCCGACTCCTCCAGGCTCCAGAACCGTGACGTCAGGCCCAGGCGCGCGAACATCGCCTGCACCTCCCCCTTCTCCTTGACCCGCCAGTCGGCCCACAATCGATCGTGATACCACTCGACCGCCAGCTCCCACGCCTGCTCCAGCGGGAGCACCGCCCCGCGCGCTATGCCGCGATCCGCGCACCACCCGTCCACGTGCTCCTCCGACCGGAAGAGTAGGATCGTCTTTCAAGTGAAGGCAATGTCGTCCCACCAGCGAGCCGCCGGTACGGCGAAGTGAACCACTTCCCCGCTCCCCACCACCTCGCCGTCCATCACCGCCAGCGTCACCGACGCGCCGCAGTCACCACACCATGTCACGATCCGGGCGTCGCAGTTCAGCATCGCTGGAATCCCCAGTGCATCCCAGGCACAGTTCGCGTACCACCGCCGCTCGATCGCGCGCACCTCGAACGGCGTCTCCACCGCCGAGAACGGCATCGCCATCCGGATCTCACGGCCTCCCTCTTCCAGCACCAGTACACGCTTGCGCGCCAGCCGCTCGAAGGCCAGCGTCACCGCCGCACCCGTCGCCTGCAGCGCCTGCGCCGTCTCCTCGACCGTCGGCGGCCGCGCCTCCTCCAGGAACCGCCCGTACACGTACAGCCGTGCCAGACGCTCGAGCTCCGCCGCCTCGGCCTGAGCGCTCACACGCGATCCCCGCTCCTCGACGCGCCCCTGACCGCTCGACCGATCAGCCAACCGTAGACCCCCAGGTTGATCAGAATCACCAGAGTACCCAGTGCGATCTGGACCCCACGCGTCAGCCCGCGCGGGTAGAGGAGTGGAAGTAGGTAGTGCCCGACGAAGCCGCCCGCGTACCCGCTCCCGCCGGCCTGCACGCGCAGCCATTTCTCCAGCGGCGTGAGCGGGCAGATCCAGCCGGCATACTCGATCAACGCCGCCCAGATCGCCGCCGGCACGTGTACCCACGCCAGCCGCCGCCAGCGCAGCACGAGCAGCGCACCGCCCACGGCAAAAACGACGAATGCCAGGTGCAATATGACAATCAGATCGGCGAGCGCGCGATAGAGCATGCCCAGCTCCCCCTGACCGGTTCTGCTCTGCTCCGCGCCAATAACCTACACAGCCGGCCGCCTCCGCGCCATCGCCTCACCCGTCGAGGGCGACGGCGCAAGCGCCGGCCGCGCACCAGCAGCCAGCCACGCTAGCTACGCGACCGCTGCTTCTACGAGCTGAATCTCAAAGGTGAGTTCTTTGCCGGCGAGCTCGTGATTGGCATCGAGGGTCACCGTATCGTCGCCGACGTCCGTGATCGTGACTACGACTACAGTCCCATCCTGCCCCTTCGCTTCCAGCTGCATCCCCACTTCCGGTTCCAGACCCGCGGGAAGCATGGAACGCGCGATCACGGCGATCAGCTCGTCCACGTGCGGGCCGTAGCCTTCGTCCGGCGGAATCGAGACCGTTTTTGTCTCTCCCTCTGTCATCCCGACGATCGCGTTCTCGAACCCCTCGATCACCGCGCCCTCGCCGAGCGTGAACTCGAGCGGATCCCCTCCGAACGAAGAATCGAACTCGGTCCCGTCCTTCAGTGTTCCCCGATAGTGCACTCTCACCCGGTCACCCAGCTTGACCTCTGCCACGTAGCTCTCCTTTCGACGGCGCCATGCCAAAAAAAAAGAGGGGAACGCCCCTGAGCGTGCGTCCCCTCCGCGCACATCAGCCCTAAGGCCAGCCGCAACCTATCAGAACTTCCGTCGCCTGGCAAACCGGGCCGGCCGACCCGCCAGGGCACACGGTCCACTTATCGACCCGCCGACATCCGCATGACCGGGTAGTATTCCGCCCCCTCCAACGCGTCGTCGAAGTAATTCCAGTTCGCCAGCCCGTCATCCGAGCGCGGCTCCAGCAGCGAGAAGATCAGTCGACCCAGCGGTTGATCGACCGGCACCACCGCAGTCCCGGCGGCCACCGTCAGCTCGACGTCCTCGTAGCGTCCGAAAAGCGTGCGCTGCGTGTGGCCCTGGTACTCGCGCCGCGCCACCTGCATCGAGTCGATCACGAAGCGTTGCACCGCCCGCAACTCGTCTCGCTCCAGCGTCCGCCAGGATATCCCGTGATCGCTCAGCACGTTCAACGCTCTCACCTGGTCGGACGGGACCAGATACGCCGCCGGAACACGCTCGGTCTCCGTCGGCCGGAAAGTGCCGAACTCGGGCATCATCTCGGGCCGCCGCACGTCCAGCCGCCGCAGCATCAGCTGACCGGAATACGGGTTCCGCTCCTGTACTACATCGCCCATCAGGATCTCCACCGGTTCCGGCGAGCGCTCGATCGCCGCCCGCAACGCTAACTCCTCACCGACGATCTCCGCCCCATCCGCCCGCTCGATGACATCGGCGATCAGCGATGCATGTCGGTACGCGTCCTCCACGACCTCCTCGACGAAACGCAGGGTCGCCATGATCCGCTCCTCGAACGTCGAATAGGAGTACGCCTCACCGAGTATCCCGATCCGGTTCCGCAGCCCCACGTAGTTCGTCAGGTATCGTGGCTCGTGCCCGAACGTGTACCATCCACGCTCCGCATCCATGCCGCGCCACGGCAGGTTGCCGTAGTAGTAGTAATCCCAGTCGTACTTTTCCTTCAGCGCCCGAGTGACCTCGGGGAGCATTCGCCCCCGCGCGAACTCGACGATCCCAGGGTCGGTGTTCGGATGTAGCGGCGGCGCGTAGGTCAGGCGATACGCGTGACGCGTGCCGTCCGTCGTATGAAGATCCATCACGATGTGTGGATCGTACCGGTTCCAAAACGAGACCAGCGAGCGCGCCTCCGGACTCTCCAGCTTCGTGTTGTCGCGGTTGAGGTCGAGGCCCTGAGCGTTGTACCGCTGACCCATACCGCCGATCGGGCCGTGCTGGCCGCGCCGGTTCATCAGATTCACCCGCTCGTTCCCGTCGGCGTTGTAATTGGGCGCGATCAGCAGCACCAGCGAATCGAGCCACGCGCTATGCTCGCCGTTCGCCAGGTCACGCAGCAGCAGCAGCATCGCCTCCTTGCCGCATACTTCACCGGCGTGGATGTTCGCCTGCACGTAGACGCGTAGCTTGCCCGTGGCACGCACCGTCTCCGCGCTCGCATCCGACAGATCGCCCACCACGACGACGGGAAGCGCTCGACCCTCCATCGAGTAGCCCATGGTCGTCAGGTGCATCCACGGCCGTGAATCGACCACGTGCTCGACATACTTCATCACGTCGGCGTACGAGCTCGTCTCCCGGTACTCCGTGCGCTCCGGCCGCGTGGGGAGCGTGACCGGGCTTTGGCCTGAGGCCGAGGCCGCGACGAGTGCGGTCGCGCATACACCCGCCAGGAGACCCAGCGCCGGTACTCTCTTCGTGCTTGACATGGTCTTCCCTTCGCAAGAAAGAGGGGTCAGGTTCCCGCGCAGCACTCCAAATGCACAGCATTGCGCCCGCACCCGGCCCGTGCAAGCCCCCGGCAATCGCAGCTTGCCCAGACCGCCCCGCCACACCACTTTGCCTATCCGGAGTTACACGAGATGCAAACCACGAACTCGCGACAGGGGAGGTAACGCATGGCCGCGCGGCTCAGAGCTCGCTTCGCCCTCGCGCCCATCCTCGCCATCATCTGCTACGGCCCGCTACTCGGGCAGGATCTGTCGCCCGAGAAGCGCACGGCCCTCGCGATGGCCGATGGGCTGTCCTCGGAAATCCGCCTCATGTCGATGAGACTGTGGGACTACGCGGAGATCGCGCTCCTCGAGACACAGTCGGCTGAGTTCCTCGCCGCGCTCCTCGAGGACGAGGGCTTCACGGTCCAGCGCAGCGTGGCAGACATGCCGACGGCGTTCGTCGCTTCCTGGGGCAGCGGCCACCCGATCATCGGAGTGCTCGCCGAGTACGACGCGCTGCCCGGCGTCGGCAACGCCCCGGTCCCGCACCGGGAACCCCGCGAGGACGGCATGACGACCGGCCACGGCTGCGGCCACAACCTGTTCGGCGCCGCCTCCGTGGGCGCCGCCATCGCCCTCAAGCGGACCATGGAACGGCACGACCTCGAGGGAACGATCCGCCTCTACGGTACACCCGCCGAGGAGACCGTGGTCGGCAAGGTCTACATGGCGAAGGCAGGCGTCTTCGACGACCTCGACGCGGCGTTCGAGTGGCATCCGGGTCTCGAGACCAAGATCCGCAACCAACCAGGCCGCGCACTAAACAACTTCACCGTCGAGTTCTTCGGCCAGGCCGCACACGGAGCAGGCGACCCCTGGAACGGCCGCAGCGCGTTGGACGCCGTCGAAATGATGAACTACGGCGTGAACATGATGCGCGAGCACGTCCGGCCTGAGGCCCGCATCCACTATGTCATCCCGTCCGCCGGTGACGCGCCCAACGTCGTGCCCGCCTACGCAAAGGTATGGTATTACGTGCGCGAAGCGGACCGCGAGAAGGTACAGGGGTACTACGACTGGATCCTCACGATCGCCGAGGGCGCCGCCATGGCCACACGCACAACACATGAGGTCACGCTCATCACCGGCGTCCACGAAACGCTGCTCAACCGACCGCTACAGGAGGCGACCCAGCGTAACCTCGAGATCGTCGGCGCACCCGTGTTCTCCGAAGAGTACCAGGAATTCGCCCGCGAACTGCAACGCTCGCTCGGAATCGAGGAGAAAGGCCTCGACACCGAGATCCAACCGCTGGCCGACGAACCGGAGCCCGTCAGCGGCGGCTCCACCGATGTCGCCGAGGTCTCCTACATCGCGCCCACCGTCGGCCTGACGGTCACCACCGCCGCCGCCGGCATACCGTGGCACAGCTGGGCCACCACCGCATCACACGGACAGGAAGGCTCCGTACCGGGAGCAATGGTTGCCGCGAAGGTCATGGCGTTGACCGGCGTCGACCTGCTCACCGACCCCGCGCTGCTCCAGGCGGCGAAGGACTTCTTCCTCGAGCAGACGGGCGGCGAACCGTACGTGTCGCCTATACCCGTGGAGCAGGCACCACCCCTTCCAGGGCGGGCATCGGAGGGTGGCTCGTGATCGAGCGTATTGGGAATTCGGCAATCCATGACCAGGAGGAGCAATAGAACCTCGGAGCGTCTGAATCAAGAATCGGGGCGGTCGTCGCTCGCGGGCGACTCGCCCCTTCTTCCCACCTACACTCCACCTATCAACGATCCCTCAACACAACACGGCCCACAAACACAGCCGGTCCCCACCCACTCCCACTAGGCGCCCCGCGGCCGCCCCACCGGCATCAGCACGTACGCCGCCTTTCCTCCCTCCATACAGAGCACCCGCCTCACCCGCGCGTCGTCATACGCGCCCACCACAACCGTGCCCAGTCCCAGCGCCGCCGCCTGCAGCGACATGTTCTGCGCCGCCGCACCGACCTCTATCAGCACGTACCGCTCCGCACGATCACCGTATTTCACCGCGGTTCGCCCGACGACGGCGCCGATCGCGAATACCGCAGCTGCATCCCGAACGCAGTCTTGGCCAAGTGCGGCTGCCGTCAGCTCCGCGTGCGCCCCTGCACCCGTCAGCGCCAGCAGCTCGTGGTCGCCGATCCGGTACCTGTAGAGACCGGGCGCCAAACCGTCCGCGCGAACGACGACCACATAGATCTCGAGCGGGAAGAGGGCGCCGGCCGAAGGGGCCGTCCGCCCGTCACGATGCGTAACGCCCTGCGCCGCCCAAAGCAGCTGTGAGATCTCCGCAAGCGTCAGCGACTCGTCGCTGTACTCGCGCACCGAGCGACGCTCCCGCAGAGCAGCTTCCAGCGAACACTCACCGTCGAACTGTGGCGCCCTCAGCTTGATGATCCGGCCACTCACCTCGACACCCTCTTCATTATGTTCCTGAAACGAGTCTTGCTGATCGGATGATCGGCAACCAGTTCGCCATTCCAGATGATGCTGAAAACGCCGTAGGGATTCGGGGAGTCCTGAGCTGATCGGCAATCGGGAAGCGCCACGACCCTCGGCTTGACCCCGAACTCTTCCCGCGCCACCGGCGGGATCTCGTCCAGCGCTTTCGACACATAGGGACACTGATGGCAGTAGATGATGGTCAAACCTCTTGTATGTCGGGCGAGTTTCTCCGCCCGGTTTCCGGTGAATCCAGGGAGCGGGGCGTCGGAGGTGAATCGTTTTGCGAGAAGCTGAAAATGAGGCGGGGCTTCTTCGATAAGCTCGTACCCATTCCTTAGGAAGATCGCCTTCTTCGCCATCCAGGTGCCCTTGCTGGCAACGACGGCCACACCGTGCATCTTCTTTGCCCGCGCATCTTCCTCACACGCCTCGATCAGCTGTCTGCCGTATCCCTTTCCCTTGTAGGCTTTCTTCATTATGAACAGGCAGTGT
>JASFTY010000108.1:0-10265 GCA_050050535.1 Gemmatimonadales bacterium
CCATCGCCATCCCCATCCCCATCGCCATCGTCACCGCCTGCTCCGCGCCAACTCCTCGGCCCGCGCCCCCAGATCCTCGTCGTCCAACCGCGCACGAACCTCCCCGAACCCCGCGGCCGGCCCCGACCACTCCAGATCTTCGACGCGCGCGCTTACCGGGGCGTTGCCATCCAGAGTGGCCAACCGCCGGAACAGCAGCGCCCGCTCCATCTGCTCCGCCAGCGTCGCCGCCAGCCGCTCGGCACCGCGCACCGGCACGTCCCAGTCGCCGCCGCTGAGCGGGATCTCCTCGATGTGGCCGTAGCGGGCCAGCACGGTCGCCGCGGTCTTGGCGCCGAACCCCCGTATCCCGGGGAAGCCGTCGGCCTCGTCGCCCAGCAGCGCCAGGTAGTCGGGTATCGAGGCCGGCCGCACGCCGAACTTCGCCACCACGCCCGCCTCGTCGGTGACTCGGCGCTTCCGCCGATCGAACTGCACGACCCGCTCCCCGACCACGCATTGGGCGAGGTCCTTGTCAGGGGTACAGATGAGGACCTGCTCGACGCGCTCGTCGTCGGCGGCCATGGCGGCGCCGGCGGCCAGCGCGTCGTCGGCCTCGTACTCGGTCATCGGCCAGACGACGAGGCCCATGGCGCGCAGCGCGTCCTCGAGCAGCTCGAACTGCGACAGCAGGTCCTCGGCGATCCCCGAGCTGTCCTTGTAGTCTTCCCAGAGCTCGTTGCGGAACGACTCGACCACATGGTCGGTGGCCACCGCCACGTGGGTGGCGCCCTCGCCGAGCAGCGCCAGCATCGAGCGCAGCACGCCGCGGGTCGCCGCCACCTCTTCGCCGAAGCCGTTGATATGGCTGGGTAGCGCGAAGTAGTGGCGGAACAGCTCGTAGGTCCCGTCGATCAGGTGGACTTGCACGTCCGGCCTGCCTCCTTGCGGCCGCGGCACCGGCTTCCCGGTTTCGCCCCGGATGGTGACGCTATGAATATAGTTCCCCTCGACCGAAACATATTGAACGGTCGGCCCGAGGTGTACCGTTCAGCCTCGCGGCTAATTTCACCGGCCAGCGCGCTTTACGGGCCACACTCATCCCGGCGTGCAAGTTGCGGCTGCTTCAGCGCAGTCGGCGGAGCGAGTAGGAGTACGAGTACGATATTGAGTGCGAGTACAATCTCGATGGGGATGGGGATGGGGAGTGTGAGGGGCCGGCAGGGCAGATCGCTTCTGTAGTTCCCGGTTGCTTTTGTAAGTGAGCCGGCGGATCGGCCGCTGGACCCGAACGGCCTCGGCGGTCCGCCCACTCTCCAGGGCGGGAGCCCCACCGCAGGCACTCGGGTCAGCCGGGAAGAGGTGGCTGCACTGCCGGCCTCGACTAACGACGCCCACCGAACGCACCGCCGACCGCCCCACCGCACGGCTACGACGCCGGCGGCACTTGCCGCGCTACGCGCCGACTCATACGTTAGCCGCCGCCTTGCTATCCGAGATCTCCACACCTGCGACTCGTCCCTCGGCCCTCAGGACGCCGCGCATCCGGACCCGCGCCAGGGAGATACGGCATGCCACAGCTCGGCAAGATATCGGTCAGCCAGGAGTTCCGTGACCTGGTCTCGAAGGCGATCGAGCACGCGCTAAGCGCCGTTCGTGAGGCAGAGGCGCTCGTACCGTTCGTGATGACGCTGGAGGACGGCGAGGACCGTTTCTACCGGCTGGCCGGCGAGGACATGAGCGCGGTGCAGGACATGCTCCAAAACATCGTCAGCGGCGGCGGCAAGGGGGCGGCCGTGGACGCCTACGCGTTCGCCTGGGACGTGCTGGTCTCGACGAAGGAGGGCGAGACGGACCAGGACGCGATCCTGGTGGAGGGCGCCGAGCGGGGCGCCGCCGAGGGCGTGCTCGTGATGCAGCCGTACCGCAAGGCGGGGGCGGGTGCGGAGTTCGGGCCGCAGGGCGCGATCGAGGTCGTCGGCCATCCGCGGCCACGGTTCCAGGGCGCGCGCACCGACCCGGCCACGATGAAGGCGCGGTTCACGGACGAGGAGTGGGAGAGGCTGAAGCTCGCCCCCTACCTGGTCTTCTTCACGGTGGCGGCCGCCGACGGCGATCTCGACAGCGACGAGATCGACATGCTCGCCAAAATCCTGTCCAACGCGCCCGCGTTCAGTGACGATCTGCTGCGCGCCCTGCTAATGAGCACGCGCGACGACGCGCTCGCGATGGTCCAGTCGCTGGCAGCGGAGCGGAAGGACGTGAAGGCCGAGCTGCCGGCGGTCGCGGCGATCGTCGACAAGAAGATGTCCGCGGCCGAAGCCGAGTCGTTCAAGAAGTCGCTCTTCTTCGTCGGCGCGCAGGTCGCCTCGGCATCGGGTCAGGGGATATTCGGGCCCGACAGCAAGGTCAGCGAAGGCGAGGCGGAAGCGATCGCGCTGATCGCGATGCTGCTCGATGTCGAGATGTAACGTCCGCCGTCACGTCTCGACCGCCCAGTCTCCCATCAGCCTCTGCGCCGCCATCGTTCCCGACTGCAGACACGGCTGGAAGCCGCCACCTGGGTTGGACCAGGCGGAAGCGAGGTAGAGCCCATCGAACGGCGTCGTGTTGGGTAGCCGGGTCATAAAGGCATTGGCCAGCGACTGCTCGTAGCCGTAGATGGCGCCCCCGGGATTGGCGGTATAGCGCCGGTTGGTGAGCGGTGTGCCGATCTCGATGACGTCGATCATCGAGCTGAGCCCGGGGATCACGCGCTGTTCGGCGCGTTGGACCAGTATCCCGGCGATGCGCTGCTTCTCGGCGTTGTAGGCGTCCTTGCGGCCGGCGAAGTAGTCGGCCTCGTACCTGCGCCACGGCTCGTAGCCGCTCAGCATCATGACGCAAAGCGTGGAGGTGCCGGGCTGCGAGTAGCCCTCAAAGCCGTTGTCGTAGACGGTGACACAGAAATCGCTCGCATCGGGCTTGCAGGCCAGACAGGCCCCGTACGCCTCCTCGGGATCGTAGCCGCCCTGCACGAATATCTCGTAGCCATCGACGGTGCCGCGGATCTCGCGGTTGAGCCCCAGCCAGACGCAGAAGCTGGAGAGCGACGGCCGGAATGACGCGAGCCTTTCGAGGTACTCGTGCTGCTCGTCGGTTCGATCGGCGCGGGGGCCGAGCATCTGCATCGTCGTCGGCACACTGGCGTTGGAGATGACGGCCATCGCCGGCAGGTGGGTACCGTCGCTGAGCGTCACGCCGGAGACGGCGCCGTTCTCCGTGGTGATGAACGAGGCCTTCGTGCCCAACATCACTTCGCCGCCGGCGGATTCGATCGCCGCCATCAGCGTGTCGCTGAGATCCTGGGAGCGCTCGCGGATGTAGTGGCCGCCGAAGCGCAGGTAGCCGGCGGTGGCGATGCAGTAGTAGAAGCCGGAGAGCTTGGACGGCGGCAGGCCGTAGTAGTACCAGAAGGCGGAGAGGATCGACCGCGCCCTGGCGTCCCGCACATGCTCGTCCAGCACGTCGGCCAGCGTCTTGTTACGGATCCCCCACATCTTCCGGTGGGTGAGCGGGAAGGTGACCCTGTTGAACCACGAATCGGGATCGAACTCCTTCAACCCCTCGTCCAGAATCCCGGCCAGCAGATCGAAGAAGTCGCGGAGCCCCGCCTCCTCGTCGGGGAACTGGCGGACGAGCTGTTCGACGACCGCGCCGGGGTCGCGCTGCGGCCAGGTGAGGTCGTGATCGGGCGTGATGATGCGACACAGATCCGGGGTCTCGACCGTCTCGACCTGCCCGAGGATGCCCGTCGCCTCCAGGGTCGCACGCAGCCCGCCCTCGGCACTGGCCGTCTGGTGCAGCGAGACGTCGAACTCGAACGGCCCGCGCCGGAAGCTCGTCGCGTAGCCGCCGGGCTTCAGGTGCTGCTCGACCAGCGTGACCGGGAAGCCGCTCCGCGCCAGCAAGGCGGCGGCGCTGAGGCCGCCGAGCCCGCCACCGATGACGACGACCGGCAGCTGCCGCCGCGACCCGACACGCGCCGCCATGGCGTCGAGCTTCAGCGGGTCGAAGGCCAGCGCCGCGGTGCTCGCCGCCACTAGTCTCAGGAAGTCCTTCCGGGAGATCCCGCCCTCGCGCTCACCTCTCACGGCCGCCTCCTCTCGCCGCTGCAGTCGTGCCTCCGCCGCCCGCGCCGAATCGATCCTGGCGTACGCGGGCTCGCTCCGCTTCGCCGATCGGGTAAACGGGCAAACTGAGTTCCCGGCGGTGCAAGAGCAAGCCGCGTGGGCTCTCGAGGCGCCGGCCAGCCGCCCGAATCGAAACCCTTGGGCGGCGGGCCGAAAATACATATGTTTGAACCCTCGCCCCGGCGAGGCACTCCCCCGCCTGGCCCGAAGGGGACCGCTCGCGGCCCCCCCAGATCCCGGATAACCTGGAGCTCGGTGGAAACCTCGGTACTCACCGGTGCAAGACCGCGTCGCCGGTCGCCGGACCCGGCGCTGGTCCTAGCGAGCCTGCTCAGGATCGCCGTGTTCGGGGCGATCATGGCGGCGATCCTGTTCGCGTCGGCCGGTCGGGCCGACTGGCCGATGGCGTGGCTCTACATCGCGCTGTTCAGCGCCTCCTCGCTCCTGAGCTCGCTGATCCTGATCCTCGAGGTGCCGGAGCTGGCGTCGGAACGCGGCGGGGCCAAAGGCGACGTACGGGCTTGGGACAAGCTCATCGCGCCGCTGGCCATCGTGTACGTCCCGATGATGATGTGGCTGGTGGCGGGCGTCGACGCGCGGCACGGTTGGACCGGGCCGCTGCCGACCGGGCTGCAGCTGGGAACGCTGGCGATCGTGGTGCCGGCGATTCTGGTGGCCAACTGGGCGATGAAGTCGAACCCGTTCTTCTCGCTGTTCTTCCGGATCCAGCGGGAGCGGGGCCATCACGTGGTTACCGGCGGACCTTACCGGCACGTGCGCCATCCGGGCTACGCCGGCGGGCTGGCGTTCAACCTGGTATCGCCGCTGATGCTCGGCTCGCTGTGGGCGTTGATCCCGGCGGCGATCGTCGCCGGCCTGATCGTGCTACGTACGGCGCTCGAGGACGGCGCGCTGCAGGCGGAGCTGGAGGGCTACACCGACTACGCGCGCAGTGTGCGCTACCGCCTGCTGCCGGGGGTCTGGTAGCTAGCGTGGACGGGGCGGCCCCGGGCGTCGGGGCGGCGTCTCGCAGAAGATGTTATCCTCGTCGGCCATGCCGGCCAACATCACATCGTCGTTGGTTCCGTAGTAGACGCCCGCGAAAAAAGCGGGAAAGACCTCTCGGGGCTCCGCCGCCATCAGCCGCTGGACGAAGAGGGCGATACCGCGCATCGCGTTGCAGATCTCTGGGTGCGCCTCCCGGTGCGGCGTGTAGAACTCGAAGCTCAGCAGCTCATCACGCATCAGGACGTCGTGGCCGCTGAAGGCCGGGCGGCCGTCGCTCAGCGTCAGCCCCGCCAGCTCGCGCTCGTAGTACTCGGCCGTTCGCTCGCCCAACACGGCCAGCTCGTTCCTGTGATAGGCGAGCGGATGCCGTAGATACTGGCCGTAGATGTAACCGAGCGGCTCACCGCCGCTCAACATCCGATACCAACCGCCGGCGGGCTCGCGGACCTCCAGCGCCTGCCCGTGAACCACATAGCCGACCTCCGAGCACCCGGTCGAGCGGCAGCGGCGCACCATGAGGCGGCTCGCGTTGACGATCATGATGCCCTCATCGGTGCGCCCGAGCGTCTCGAGGCGGAGCGTGCCCGCCGGATCGCCGTTCTCGTAGTATGGAACCGTGCCGTCGTCCGAGAACTCGGACAGGTTCACATAGACCGTGTCCCCGCGGTCGAACCCGGCCGTCCTCCACAGCAGCACCATCTCGGTGAGGCCCAGCGACGGCGCCAGCTCCGCCGTCACGCTGGTGTCCCGCGCCGGTCCGCATCCGGCGAACAGCAGGGTGAACGCGATCCAGGCTCTCGATCGTCCTATCATGCCAGAGGTCCTCTCACTCCGTCGGTCGCAGACACGGCCCGGACCCCCAACTGAATAGGGTGCCGCCCCATTTGTCCAGTGGGTGGCCGGGTTGCGCCGGTGCCCCCTCGGCCCGCATCCTGCACCGACTCCCAAGCATCCAACTCGACAAGGAGACTGCAGTGGCAAAGTCCATAGGCCCGGTTCTTCTGGCCCTCGCCGGTGGTCTGGTTCTGTTCGCCTGCAGCGACCCGCTGGGGCCGACGGAACCGACACGACAGCCGGCCGACCTTCCCCTCGAGCTCCGCACCCAGGCCACAGGGGCCCTGCATCCCGACGATGCCCGGGTCCGCGACTTCGAGCGCTGGCGCCCCAACTTCTTCAATCGCCGGAACAACTACACCTGGCCCCGAGCGCGGGACGATTTCAACGGCCACCGGCTACTCTTCTGGGCGATCGGCCTGTCGTTCCTGGAGCAGCGGGCCAGGGTCGTCGGCGACGCGGCGGGCGGCAGGGTGCTGAGGATCAAGTACCCGGCCCACCGGTACGGAGCGCGCAGTTCCGGCGCCTCGTTCCCCTGGATCTTCCGCCGCGGGTACGAGGAGCTTCAGCTCGAATATCGCGTCAAGTTCGAGGGCAGCTTCCGGTTCACCACATCGGGCAAGCTGCCCGGACTTTGCGGGGCCAGGGATACGATCGGGTGCTACCGCTACACCGGCGGTAACAGGCCGAACGGCGACGACGGTTTCTCGGTGCGCGTCGTCTGGCTGAACGCCGACGGGCTCATGGGGACCTACGTCTACCATGCCGATCAGGCCGGCAAGTACGGTGACATCTTCGTCTGGCGACACGCGAACGGTGACCCGGTCCACATAACCCGCGGAGAGTGGCACAACATCCGGCTGCGGGTGAAGATGAACGACCCGGGCATCGCCAATGGGGAAGCGGAGGCCTGGATCGACAACGAGCGCGTTGCGCTGGCGACCGGCCTGCGCTTTCGCAACGACTCGCCTGCAGGCCGAGGTATCAAGATCAATGAGATGTACTTCAATACGTTCCATGGCGGTGACAAGCCGAGCGACGCGCCGCCGCAGACGCAGTACTCGTACTTCGACGACTTCCGGCTGCGCCTTCCACCGCGCGACGCCGTCGTCGCCGAACTCGAACGCTAGCCGCGAACGGGAGCCCCGAGGGCGAGCGGTGCCACCAGGACAGCCAGCTCGCCCCAGACAGGGATCATGACTGAGCACATCTCACGTGACTTCCAGGACTACTACCCGGATGACGTCGCTCACTGCTACGGCTGCGGTCGGCTGAACGAACAGGGCCACCAGCTGAAGAGCCACTGGGAGGGCGAGGAGACGGTGGCGCGGTTCACGCCAAAACCGTATCACATGGCGATCCCCGGCTACGTCTACGGCGGCCTCATCGCCTCGCTGATCGATTGCCACGGCACCGGCACCGCCTCCGCCGTGGCGGCGCGAGCCGCGGGCTGGCGACCCGATCTGGAGCCGGCGCCGCCAGGCGAGATCCCGCGCTTCGTCACCGCATCGCTGCGGGTCGACTACCTGCGGCCGACCCCGCTCGGGCCCGAGCTGGAGATCCGCGGCCGGGTCCAGGAGGCGACGGACCGCAAGGTCGTCGTGGCGGCGACCGTGTCCGCCGAAGGGGAGATCACCGCCCGCGGAACCGTTACCGCGGTACGAATGCCCGAGCGCTGGTGAGGCGCCGAGCGCCGAGGCGGACACCGGAGCGTCCGCCTCGTGCGTCGCGACGCTATTCGCCCGGCATATCGACCAGCCGGAAGCGCTCCTCCAGCTCGGCCAGCGTCGAGCGGAAGGCGCTGTACTCCAACTCCTGCATCGGCAGCATCGCCGGCCCCGCGAAGCCCTGGCGTCGCATCTCGTCGGCCTTCTGCTGCGCCTTGAGGCGAGTCGAATCCCAGGTCGGGTTATCGAAGACGTCGACGCCCTCGGACAGCTTCCCGTCCTTCGTCACCGAGTAGGCCATGCAGGCGACCAGCGGGATGCAGTAGGCGCTGGTGATCGCCGTGTTGATCGGCGCCGGCATGAACGGCATGTGATGGCTGCCGCGCGCGTCGCCGGCGACGTAGTGAGCGGTGAAGTAGGGGCTGACGACCTCCTCGGGCGCCGGGAAGATGCCCTGGGTGCGGACGATGCAGACCGGGTCGTCCTTGCCCTTGTACTCGCCGGCGATCGTGTGCAGCCGGTCGGTGGAGACGGCGGCGACCTGCTGGTCGGGGTGGAGTCTGGAGTGGATCGCCTGAATGCCGAAGCGGTTCTCGTCGCGCAGCAGGACGGCGAGGTCGATGTGGTGCTCGGGTGACTCGAGATCGATGATGCGGTCGGCGCCGGCGTGCTCCATGTCGATGACGGTGAAACGGAAGCCGGGCTTCATTTTGGGCAACATGAGGCCGGCGTTGTAGAGCGGGCTGGTGAACACGGCCCAGAGCGGGAAGTTGAAGGCACCGGGTCCGCACTTGTCGGCGGTGAACACCATGAACGGCTCGGCCGGTCGGACCTTCGCCGTCTCGTCGAAAGCGATCTCCGCCGCCCCCGGTCCGGCACCGCGCACGTTCCCCGACGGGGCGTCCTTCAGCAGGTCCTGCCCCGCCCCGTAGAGGCCTTCCTCCTGGGCGATCGCCGTTGCGGCCTCGAAGACGCTCCAGGCGAAGTCATGGATGTCCGCGTTGTCCCTCCCTTTACGGTGGATCATCAGCAGGCAGATGTCGTCCCCGCAGTGTGTGACGTCGAAATCGAGGACCAGGCCCCGCTCGGTAGCCCCGCGCAACTCGGCCCGCGCCGCTTCCAACATGCGCGCGGACGGCCGTGTGTGGCCCCCGATCGATCCCACGTCGGCCTTGATGGCGCTGAGCGTGAGCATTGCAACCCCCTTTGCAGTAGAATCGCGGCTCGCTCCCTCATTCTCGCTGGGGCTATTTTGTAGTTTGGGACATCGGCACCGCTTCCGCCAGCGAGGCTACCGACGATGGCAGGCACGAAGCAGCCCCGCCCAGCTGGCGTCGCCGGGCGGGGCCCGTGGGTCGCTGTCGCGGGGCCGCGCAGAGGGGCCCGCGCAGGGCTAATCGTGATGCGAGAAGATGCCGCCGATAATGTCGGCGATCGACCCGAACACGTTGCGCTGGCCGTCGCCGTCACCGATCTCGATCTCGACATCCTTGCCGGAACGCAGGACCGCGATCACGGTGTCCTCCGTGATCTCGTCTTTCTCGCGTCCGTCGGATTCGGAGGACGTGAACTGGAGGTTCCAGACCGCCGAGAGATCTATGTTGTCGAACCAGACACCCCTGCAGCTCTGGCAGACGTCGAGCGTGAACTTCTCACCCTGAACGCGCTCGAGCTCGGTATCGCAGCGCGGACACCTGATGATGTTCGCCTTGCCGCAGGCCGGGCACTCGCCCGCGTTACGGGTCATCAGGTTACCGCACGAATCGCACTCGACAGCGTAAAGTTGCTTCTTCATCGAGATCAAGCTGCTCAGGACCTCCGGGGGACAGAAGCGCAGCTGCCGCACCTCACCCGACTCGAACCACATGCCGCCGCACTTGTCACAGTAGTCGAGCATCAGCTCCGTCCCATCCGACGGGCTGATCTTCTGCATGTCCTCGCCGCTGCAGACCGGGCACCTCAAGCGCTTCACCTTCTTAGCCATCGATCAGCCTCCTCGCCTTCCTCCAAACAGGGGTGTTGGATGTCGTCGCGCAGCGCATCCGCGGCGCCGCCGCCGGCCGGCAGGAATACCGGGATATCAGCATGTTCGGGGGAGAAGCGACAGAAGCCCAAGCCCCTCAACGGCTTGGCCACCGGCGTCCGGTGGGCGGCCGCGCCCACTGCGGCGCCAAGCCCTATGTACCCGGGTAGGGCCGGGTCGTTCCGAGCGCGGCCCGGCGATCGGCAAAGTCAGCAGACTGGTCCGCACAGCCGGCCAGCACTTAGCTTGGACCCAGCAGGCCGCGCCGATTCCTTCAGCCACGCCCGACAGCCGGTTGAACGCTA
This sequence comes from Gemmatimonadales bacterium, assembly GCA_050050535.1. Classification (GTDB taxonomy): domain Bacteria; phylum Gemmatimonadota; class Gemmatimonadetes; order Palauibacterales; family KS3-K002. The sequence goes on from JASFTY010000108.1 coordinate 9,989, forward strand.
TGCATACTTCCGAACCCGTGGGCCGCACCGCGTACCTGTCACGTCGCACTCTGCTCAAAGGCGGACTCGCTGCGGCGGCTGCCGCCTTGCTGAGGCCGGGCTCGCTGTTCCCCGGCCGGCGCCGGCTCGATGCTCCGGCCACGGGCGAGCGGCCGTACCTCGAAGTCGCGCGCCGGGCGGAGCGCTGGATCGCGCGGTCGGCGATTCGCACCGCGCACGGCACCGCCTGGCCGGTCGACCCGGACGATTCGGAATCGATCAAGCTCGACCTGTACAG
>JASFTY010000109.1:0-10241 GCA_050050535.1 Gemmatimonadales bacterium
GCCCGTGTGCGGCAGGTGTCAGGCCGTCTCTCTCGCCCCAGATAACGAGGGTCTTCGCTCGGATACGGTTGAGCGCCGGCCGGATGTCGAAGTCATGCAGCTCGCTGACACCATTCAGCAAGCTGAGCGGGCCGGCTCTGACCATGTCGCCGATGAAGGTCGAGTAGAACCGCCACGGGCACCAGGACCAGAATTGCAGGACGCGGCCCAGCGCCCGCCCCGCGCCGACACCGGGAACGCCGGCGCTGTCCAACAGCACGAGCCGGCGCACCCTTCCGCCGTAGTCGGCGGCGATCTGGGCGGCGATCGCGCCGCCCAGCGAGTGGCCGCAGAGGAAGAAGTGTGCGAGCCCCATGCGGTCGACGAGCTTGATGACCGCGCGAGCGGCGTCGGCGATCCCCAGCATCGGACCCGGCGAGCGGCCGAATCCGGGCAGATCGGGCGCGATCAGCCGCAGACTGGCGGACGAGAGCTCGGGGAAGAGTGGGAACCACCAGCGAGAAGAAGCTCCCAGACCGTGTAACATGAGCAGCGGCGCGCCGACACCGGCCTCGAAGTAGTACATGCGGAGGCTGCCCTCCTGCAATTCGCGCCGCATCACGACGCGCGAGGTCAGCATCCCGGCACGGGGCCCCTTCGCGGTTACGATTCGTCGCTTCCCCATCCTCCACCTCCTGGTGTCCGGACGCTGACGATGTCCCCCGCTCGGGCATCGATGGCGCACTTTCCCGGCAGCTGTGTCCAATCGCCATCGCGGTTGATCCAGGTTTCACCGCGAGATCCCTGTGCGCCGCCTTGAGCGCCACAGGGCGCGTAGCGGCGCCGCTCAGCCAGCAGATTGACGGTCGCCGGCGTCAGCAATTCGATGTCGCGGCGCAGTCCGTCGCCACCCCGGCGCAGTCCGTCGCCACCCGACCCGCGTCGGAGCGAGTAGTGGCGCACGCGCACCGGGATCTCGTGCTCCAGTGCCTCGATCGGCGTGTTGAGCGAGTTGGTCATGTGTGTGTGAACGCCGGATAGCCCGTGGCGCTCCGGTCCCGCGCCCATGCCGCCACCCACTGTCTCGTAATAGGCGAATGACCGGCCGCGCTGCGGGTCGAAGCCACCGACGGTGAAGTTGTTCATCGTCCCGCTCGAGCAGGCCGGAATCAAGTCAGGTAGCGCTCGAGCGAGGGCGCGTAATACGACATCGACGATCCGCTGCGACGTCTCCACGTTTCCCGCTGCTACCGCGGCCGGTGAATTGGCGTTCACCACGGTGCCCGGCGGTGCGATGATGGTGACGGCGGGCATCGCGCCGCCTCCCGCGGGCAGCGGCGTCGCGAGCAGCGCCTCGGCAACACAGCGCAGCACATAGCGAACGCCCGACTCGGTGATGGCTGCCACGGCGTTGATGTTCCCGGGGACCTGGGCCGCCGAGCCGCTGAAGTCCACCCGCATCTCCTCGCCCCGGACCATGACCGTGGCGGTGATCCGCACCGGCTCATCGAGGACGCCGTCGTCGTCCATGAGATCCTCTGCCGCGTACTCGCCGTTCGGGATGCGCTCGATCACGGCGCGCACCAGGCGGTCGGCGTAGGCGGCGAGGGCATCGAAGGCGGCGCTGAGCGAATCGCTGCCGCCGCGAGCCGCCAGGTCCTGCAACCGCCGCACGCCCACGTCGAGCGCGGCGAGCTGCGCGTGGAGGTCACCCTCCCGCTCCACCGGTGTCCGGACGTTGGTCAGCACGAGACGCCAGACGTCCTTCTGGATCGCGCCGCCGCGCACGAGAAAGACGGGCGGAATCCGCAGTCCTTCCTGATAAATCTCTCGCGACAGCGGCATCGAGCCGGGCGCCATGCCGCCGATATCGGCATGGTGGGCCCGCGACACGACGTAGGCGATCGGGCCAGCGGACCCGTCGACCCAGACGCCCCGTACCGCCGTCAGGTCGGGAAGGTGAGTCCCCCCATGGTAGGGGTCGTTGAGCACGACGACATCCCCGTCCTGCAGGCTGGTGGCGCCCAGGGCGGCTTCCACGCTCTGGGGTATAGCGCCCAGGTGCACCGGCATGTGGTCGCCGAGGGCGACCGGGCGTGCCCAGGGGTCGCAGATCGCGCAGCTATAATCGCGCCGTTCCTTGATGTTCGGGGAGTAGGCGCTCCGCCGCAGCGCCGCCCCCATCTCCTCGGCGATGGCGAGCAGCAGCGAGCGGTAGACCTCAAGTCTTATCGCATCGAGCCGCACGGGGCCGCTGCTTTGCGCCGATTGCATGTCGTCAGCCTGTCTTTATTATTATGCTGTTCGCCAACAGCTGCTCGCTGCAGGCTCTCCCGGAGAGTTCAGCGATGCAGTGTAATTGTAGGTAGAGGAGGCTGTCTTGGGCAAACGCAGCAAGGAGGGCAGGTCTGAAGCTTCGGTGTTCGACAAAGCGCGTAACGAGTTGATGGGCCAGATTAGGCATTGTGGGGTGCTGGGTGCCACCGACGAGCAGCAAGACGCGTGGTTCAAGGAGACGATGCAGTACCTGGCGAAGCGCTATCCGACGTTGAGCGAGGGGGAACTGGCGGAACTCGAGGCCATCGGCCGACGCTACTGCGAGCCGGTCATAGCGTACGGCAGTCGCAGCCAATCGGACAGCGAGGATAACAGCTGAACGTAGGCGAAATGGCAACACCCTGGCCGCGTGCCGGTCGCTCTCCGGTTGCCTAGATGACGACGATCGAGGTCTTGTGGAGGCTGTTGGCGGTCCTGCTGCTGGTGGGCGCCAACGGCTTCTTCGTTGCTGCAGAGTTCGCTCTCGTCAGCGCCGACGAATCCCGGCTCGCCGGTCTTGAGGAGAGAGGCGATCGCCTGGCGCGGGCTGTCAGGCGCGCGCGTGACGACCTCAACCTTTATCTGTCATCCTGCCAGATCGGGATTACACTCGCCTCCCTGGGGCTGGGTTGGATCGGGGAGCCGGCCATCGCGCGGACCCTGGTCTCACTCTTCGTAGGCGTTCCTGCGCCGTTCGACCTGATCGCCACCCACGCCGTCGCCGTGGTCATAGCTTTCGCGCTAATCACCTATCTGCATGTCGTGCTGGGTGAGGTAGCGCCGAAGGCGCTGGCGATCTTTCACCCGGAAGCACTGGCGCGCTTGATCGTGCGGCCGCTTGTTCTGTTCACGCGGGCGGGCTGGCCGCTGATCTGGTCGATCAACGAGACGGCGAACTGGCTGCTGAAGGTGTTCGGGGTGCGCCTACCCAGCGAAGCGGAGCGGGTGCACAGCCCGGAAGAGATCATGGTGCTCGTCAAGCGGAGCCATGACGTGGGGGTGGTCGAGCAAGACGAGCAGGCGATGATCCACGGCGTCTTCGAGCTGACGCGTACGATCGCCCGCGAGGTCATGACGCCGCGACCGGACATCGTAGCCGTGCCCACCGATGTCGAGTTCGAGGAGCTGGTAGCGACGGCGGGCCGTTCGGGGCATTCCCGGTTGCCTGTGTACCGGGACAGCCTCGACAATGTGGTCGGCGTCGTGTTGGCGAAGGATCTGCTAGCGCTCGCCGCGGCGGACGGACACGACGACTTCGATGTCACGAGGATCATGCGGGAACCGTACTTCGTACCCGACACGAAGGCTGTAGGCGAGCTGCTCGCCGAATTGCGGCGAATGAAGATCCACATGGCGATCGTGGTGGACGAGTTCGGTGGCACCGATGGCCTGGTGACGCTCGAGGATCTGATCGAGGAGATCGTCGGCGAGATCTACGACGAATACGACGAGGCGCGTCCGATCTACGCGACGACGCCGGGCGGCCAACCGCTGATCGACGGTGGTGCGCCGATCGACGAAGTGAACGAGAAGTATGAGCTCGAACTTCCCGAGGAGGACTACGATACTCTGGGTGGCTTCATACTCGGCGCGCTGGGGCACGTGCCCAAACGAGGAGATGTCGTGCGGGCTTCGGGCGCCGACCTCGTCGTCGAGCGCGTCGACCAGCGCCGTGTGCGTGCCGTGCGACTGCTGAAGCGTGATGATGAACCGCAAGGGGCGTCGGGCGCGAGCGGGGAGGGAGCCGGCCGCGGGGAAGTCCCCGCCAATGGACCGCCCGACTGAGGTGGATTCCGAGAACGACATCCGACAATCATCCACCTTCTAGCGAGTAGTCTTCGAGCGTAAATGGATGATCTCGACCGCCTTTATTACGAGTTCGTGGAGATACTGCGGCGCGAGCGGCCGTCCGCGCTGAAGGACGAAGCGCTCACCATCGCCGAGGTTCACGAACAGATCATACCCTACCGGCGGGTCCGCAACCGCGCAGGGCTCGGGTCGCACGGAGACTACGAGGCGACGCTCTCGCGCCTGCTGGCCGGCGAGCGTGAGTATCTGCTCGGCGACCGCGCTGTGCAGGAAGAGCTGAGAGCCGGCCTGGAGGAGTCGCTGCCCGACATCCGTCGCTTCCTGGCGTTCCCGGACGTCCGTGTCCGGCTCAATGCCGACAAGGTGCCGCCGCCAGGAGACATACGTTATGCGCCGCCCGAGCTGCGCGAGGGCGTCGATTGGGTGAGCGAGGCCATCGAGAGCCACGCGGAAGAACGGGCGGCCGGGTCAGAGGCCGACGAGCAATCGGCGATGGATGGGGTCGCGGAGCCTGCCGGAAGGGCGTTCTGCCCGATGTGCGGCGCTGAGGCTCCTGAAGCTGCGGCGTTCTGTCCGTTCTGCGGACGCCGCCTGACCCCCGAGGCCTGCTCGAGTTGCGGTGCGGATCTCGACCCCGTCTGGTTGTTCTGTCCACGCTGCGGGACCCGCAGGCCGGGCTCGGCCGATTCTGCTTGACGGGTCTCGGGAGGTCCGGTATTATCCGTCCCCAAAATCTTCCTGTTTCAGAGCATCGCAGGCAGTACGCCATCGGCGTCCGTCATCCGTCGCGCCGGTCGAGGCGGCTGCCGTGGAACCAGACTGGAGGTAACGAGATGTCTCGCATGAACGCAGGGGTGGCGCTGGGGATGGCGTTCGGGCTTGTGAGCTTGGTGGCCTGCTCCGGCGGTGAAGCCGGGTCGCAGGAGGCGGCCTCCGGCGCGATGGCCGAGACCGAAGCGGCCGCAGCCGAGGGCGGGCAGCAGATGGAGCTGCCCGAAGGCGTGACGATGGAGATGGTGAGCCAGGGTGAACAGGTCTACGGTGGCCCCGGTCTCTGCTACGTATGTCACGGGCCTGAGGGGCAGGGCATGTCGGGCTTGGGCGCGAATCTGACCGACGATGAGTGGATTCACGGAGATGGCTCATTCGAATCGATCGCCGAGACCGTGATGAACGGTGTCGACTCGAGCGTGTCCACGACCGGTACCGCCATGCAGCCGAAGGGCGGGAGTGGGATAACCGACGAGCAGGTAAGGCAGGTCGCCGCCTTCGTTTGGACCCTGAGCCGTTAGTAGACAGCACAGGAATATTCGACGTATTCTCTCGATCGATTTCGACATTGGACAGCCCACAGCAGATTCTCGACGTGCGGCTCGCTTCTCGACGTTCGACGTTCGACGTCCGAGGTTTGACCGCCGACGTCCGGCGCCGAGCGTCGGGTCTCGGACGTGGACAGTCGATCGCTGAGAGGAAAGCGGGACGTCGGCCGAGGATTGTCGGCTGTGGGCTGTCGAGCTGGTGTACCATTTAGCGGGGGGTCATCGTGGAAGCACTACTCGCTGCCCTTGCCGTAGCCGGCGCCACCGCTCTGGCTACCAGTCTCAGAATTCTGTGGGAGTACGAGCGCGCAGTCGTGTTTCGACTCGGACGTTTGCGCGGAGCCCGCGGACCGGGGCTGATCTTTCTGGTACCGTTCGGTATCGAGCGCATGCAGCGCGTCAGCCTGCGGATCGTGGCGATGGATATTCCGCCGCAGGACGTGATCACGCGTGACAACGTCTCGGTGAAGGTGAACGCGGTTCTCTATTTCCGAGTCAGCCTACCGGTTAAGGCGATCGTGGAAGTCGAGGACTACCTGTTCGCCACATCACAGCTCGCGCAGACGACGCTCAGGTCGGTGATCGGACAGGCGGAGCTCGACGACCTGCTGGCCGAGCGAGAGAAGTACAACGAGATGCTTCGCACGATCATCGACGAGCAGACGGACTATTGGGGTATCGAGGTGACGGCGGTGGAGGTCAAGGACATCGATCTGCCCCAGGAGATGAAGCGGGCGATGGCCAGACAGGCAGAGGCGGAACGCGAGCGGCGCGCCAAGGTCGTCAACGCCCTGGGCGAGCATCAGGCGTCACGGAAGCTGGTGGCGGCGGCGAAGATCATGAGCGCCGATCCGGCCGCTTTGCAGTTGCGCTTCCTGCAGACGGTATCGGAGATTGCCGCGGAGAACAACTCGACCACCCTCTTCCCCATCCCGATGGAGATGTTCGAGGCGTTCAGGCACAGGAGCAAGCCCTGGGCCGAAGAGGAGGAGGAGGAAGTGCTCGAGGACGCGGACGAGGCTGTTCCGGAGGTACCACCGGCCGCGGAACCGCCGGGCCGGTTGGCGTCCGGCGAGCCGGCCGCTGCGGAGAAGCGGAGGAAGAAAGACGAGTGACCGGCTGTAGCCGGCGCTGGCCGGGCACCTAAGCATAGGCTCACAGTCGATGGAATCGGGCGGCGGACGCTATCTCACGCGCCAGGACCTCGAGGCCGTCATCCGGAGGGCGGCGGAGCTCGAATCCTCGGGCGGCAGTTTGGTTCCGGAACTGAGCGAGGCCGATGTGGTGCGCATCGCTCAGGATGTCGGACTGTCGGAGGCCAACATCCGACGGGCGTTGGCCGAGCATAGCAGTGGCAGTGAGGTGCTGCTGGCGGACCGCGGCCTGATCTCGCGGCTCTGTGGTCCCGGCCTGGTGACTGCGAGTCGCACCGTGTCGCGGTCGGCTCAGGAAGTCTCGGCCGAGCTCGAGAACCACTTCCAGTCGAATCAGAGCCTGCAGCTGGTGAGACGGACCCAGCACACGTCGCTGTGGGAACCGGACAAGAGCGTGGTCGCATCCGTCGTGCGGGGGCTCGACGTGTTCGGGCGGGGCTACAAGCTGGCCAAGAGAGGCCGGGCCGTACAGCTCCGTGTGGTGCCTTTGAGCGACGAGTCCTGCCAGGTCACCCTGACCTCGGATCTCGGGAACGAACGCGCCGGTTGGTTCTGGGGCTTCGGTGTCGGGGTGGGCGTGCCGCTGACCGGGGTATGGCTCGCCTTCATCCTGGAGGGGGGCTTGATCCTGGATCCATGGCTGCTGGCCGTACCGGGCATCATCGCCGCCACGGTCGCGTTGGCCCGGGTCGGCTATCGGCGGGGCGTGGAGAAGATGCGGCTGGTCCTGGATGGCCTTCTGGACCGCCTCGAGCATGACGAGCCGCTGGAGTCGCCGCGGCCATCGTGGCGCGACCTGCTCAGGTGAACTATCCGGCGTGGCACCGGAAACGCCGCCGCGACCGACGCCTTCCCGGGGTCTCCAGCCTGTCGCAAAATGGACAAAATTGACTCCTCGCGCCGGCCTGCGTGACCTTGAGAAAAGGCGCGTTTTTAAATACATTTTCCAGGTGATACTCCAGCGGTTGCGTCTCCGTAATTTCCGGAATTTTGAGGACGAGGCCGTCGATTTTCCGGAGCGCGGCGCAGCCCTGATCGGCGGCAACGGTCAGGGCAAGACCAACCTGCTGGAAGCCGTCTATTACCTGGAGATCTTCCGCTCGTTCCGCGGGGCGCGGGATGAGCAGCTCATCACCTTCGGGTGCGGGCACTTCCGGGTCGAGGCGCACATCTCGGCGGGCGCCGGCGGCGAGGAGGTGGAGGTGGCGGCAGGTTACGAGCGGGAAGGCCGGCGCAAGAGGGTGACGGTCGAAGGCCGCGAGCCCGAACGGGTCGCCGCGGCCATCGGTCGGGTCGGCGCAATCGTCTTCACCGCCAGCGATGTCGAGATCGTCGCCGGAGGGCCCGGCGCGCGGAGACGCTTCCTCGACATCATCCTCTCGCTCGTGGAGCCGGGTTACCTCACCGCCCTACAGCGCTACCGCCAGGTTCTGGCCCAGCGCAACGGGCTGCTCCGGGAGGACGCCGGTCCGGCGGAGCTCGGGGCGTGGAACGTCGGGCTGGTGGACGCCGGGAGCCGCATCGCCGAAGCGCGGGCGCGCTGGGTGAACGCGAGACAGGCGAGCTTCGCCCGCTACTACGCAGCGATCTCGGGAGGTCAGGAGGCCGGTCTGGTATACTCGCCGTCGATCCCGGAACCGACCGGCGTCGAAACGGACGCCGCTCGCGATGGCTGGGCCGAGGCCTTCCATGTCGAGCTGGAGAGACGCGCCGCCCAGGAGCGGCGGCGCGCTGTGACCCTCGTTGGACCGCACCGCGATGATCTCCGCTTCTGGGTGAGCGGCGGGCCGGAGGCTGTGGGCCTCAGAAGCTACGGATCAGCAGGGCAGCAGCGAAGCGCTGCCGTAGCACTGAGGTTGGTGGAGGCCGAAACGCTGCGGGCCGCGCAGGGCCGGCGCCCCATCGTGATGCTGGACGACGTGTTCGCCGAGCTCGACCCGCTGCGGGCGGAACGTGTGGTCGAGCTGTTCACGGCCGAGGATTGGGGGCAGGTCTTCGTGACGTCGCCTAAACCGAGCGAGTTCGCGTTCATGGGTGACAGCCTGGCCGAGTATCGGGTCCTCGACGGCGCGGTGAGGCCCGTATGAGTGAAGAGCGCGGCGGATTCCCGCGGCCTGTGGGAAAGCTGGTCGACGAGCTGCTCCGTGCGCGGGGCTTGCTGGAGGGCGTGGAGCGCGCATCGACGATCGGCGACTGGGCCGAGCGGGTCGGTCCGCAGATCGCCCGCGTCGCTACACCGGTGGGGTTCGACCGCGGCATACTGTTTGTGGAAGTACGCTCGTCGGCCTGGCTGATGGAGCTCGAGATGATGGAGCGACGCATCCTGGAGCGGCTCAACGCCGGCTGCGATGCGGCCGGGTTCAAGAAGATAATCTTCAGGCTAGCGCAAGGCAGCTAGCGGCTCGACGAAGATGTGAGAGCCGAGGAGTGAAGAGGGAGAGCGATGGCCAAGCGATCGGGTAGTGGGAAGAAGAAGAAGAAGAAGACGACGGCGACCACGAAGAAGCAGGCCAAGAGTCGGAAGCCGGCTGCGCGCACCGCAAGAGGGAATCGTGCGAAGGCGTCGGGCAAGGTGAAGGCCAAGAGTAGCAAAGCTGCCAAGACGGCGGCGAAGCGGACAGGCTCGGGTGGAGCAGGGTATACCGCCGGCAAGATCCAGGTCCTCAAGGGATTGGAGGGTGTGCGGCGGCGACCGAGCATGTACATCGGATCGACCTCGGGCCGCGGCCTCCATCACCTCGTCTTCGAGGTCGTGGACAACTCGATCGACGAGGCGATGTCGGGCTACTGCGACCGGATCGACGTCTCCATTCAGCCGGACAACTCGGTGACCGTCGTCGACAACGGGCGCGGTATCCCGGTGGACACCCACCCCACGGAGAAGGTGCCCGGCGTCGAATTGGCCATGCTCACACTGCACGCCGGCGGGAAGTTCGACAAGGAATCGTACAAGGTGTCGGGCGGTCTGCACGGTGTGGGCGTATCGGTCGTCAACGCGCTCTCCGAGTGGCTCGAGGTCGAGATCCATCGCGACGGTCAGATCTGGCGTCAGCGCTACAGTCGCGGTCGCAAGGAGACCGAGCTGAAGGCGGGCGGCAAGACGGAGATCACCGGCACGAAGGTGACGTTCAAGCCGGATCCCGAGGTGTTCACGGAGCTCGAGTACGATTTCGATACACTGGCGACGCGACTCCGTGAGCTGGCCTTTCTGAATCGCGGTGTCAAGATCACGCTGCAAGACGAGCGTCCCAGCAAGGAGAAGAAGAGCAAGTACCAGTACGACGGTGGCATCAAGGAGTTCGTGAAGTACATAAGGGGCAATCGCAAGCCGCTGTTCAGCGAGATCATCTACATGGAGACGAAGCGCCCCGAGTGCGAGATCGAGCTCGCCATCCAGTACAACGACGGGTACAGAGAAGACACCTTCACCTTCGTCAACAATATCAACACGCACGAAGGCGGGACCCACCTCACCGGCTTCAAGGCTGCGCTCACCCGAACGCTCAACGACTACGCGCGCCGCGGAGGCATGCTCAAGAAGGCGAACTACGCGCTGACCGGCGAAGACGTCCGGGAAGGTTTGACGGCGATCCTCTCTGTTCGCGTAATGGACCCGCAGTTCGAGGGACAGACGAAGACCAAGCTCGGCAACAGCGAGGTGCGC
>JASFTY010000110.1:0-10183 GCA_050050535.1 Gemmatimonadales bacterium
AGCTCGGCAACAGCGAGGTGCGCGGCGCCGTCGAGTCGGTTGTCAACGAGGGACTGTCGAATTTCCTGGCGGAGAGTCCGACTGCAGCGCGACGCATCATCGAGAAATGCATGCAGGCGGCGCGGGCTCGCGAGGCAGCGCGCCAGGCGCGCGACCTGACCAGGCGCAAGTCGGCGCTCGAGGGCTCGATCCTGCCTGGCAAGCTGGCCGATTGCTCGATCGATGATCCCAGCGTCAGCGAGCTCTACCTGGTCGAAGGTGACTCGGCGGGCGGTTCCGCCAAGCAGGGACGCGACCGGAACTTCCAGGCGATACTGCCGTTGCGCGGCAAGATATTGAACGTCGAGAAGGCGCGACTAGACAAGGTCCTGACGAACGAAGAGATCCGCACGATCATTACGGCGGTGGGGACCGGCATAGGCGAAGACGAGTTCAACCTTGAGAACGCGCGCTACCACCGAGTGATCATAATGACCGACGCGGACGTCGACGGTGCGCATATCCGCACACTCCTGCTCACCTTCTTCTTCCGTCACATGCGGCAGCTCATCGAGGCGGGCTACGTATACATCGCACAGCCGCCGCTCTACCGGATCCGGCGCGGCAGGGAAGAGCACTACGCGTACTCCGATGACGAGCGCGACAAGATCATGGAGCGCATCGACAAGGACGGGAAAAGCAAACCCGATGTGCAGCGCTACAAGGGGCTCGGTGAGATGGACCCCGAGCAGTTGTGGAGGACGACTATGGATCCGGAGCGCCGCACGATTCTGCGGGTGACGATGGATGATGCTGTCGAAGCCGACCGCCTGTTCAGCCTGCTGATGGGCGATGAGGTCGAGCCGCGCCGCGCCTTCATCGAGGAAAACGCCAAGTACGTGAAGAACCTGGACGTCTGACCGCCAGGGTGACGGGTTTGGCCAGGCGATTCTTCCGGCGCTGGACGATCAGGCGCGTCGTGCTCGCGGTGATCGCGCTCTACCTGGCGGGCGGATACGTTCTGCCCCGCGTCGATTGGATTCCCGCCCAGCCTGCCATCGAAACCGGTGCCCTCGATATCCCACCGCTCGCGCCGGCCGGCGTTCGGGCTGCCGGCGTGCTCGGCGTACACACGCAGCGTTCCCACGACGCCGTGGGCAGTGAGTCGGAGGTCGTGCGGGCGGCCCGGGATGCGGGTCTCGACTTCGTCATCATCAGCGATCACCGGTCGGCTGACGCCCCGCAGGAGCTCTGGCGGGTCCCGGTCCGCTATCAGGAGGGTGTGCTACTCGTGCGGGGGCAAGAGATCTCCCTGGGTCGCGATGTCGGTCGCGTCCTCGTTTTCGGGCTCGATACGGTGCTGACCCATTGGGAGGGTAGCCTGGATGAGCTTGCCGCGACCCTCGAGCGCGAAGCGGCGACGGCCGTCGTCGCGCACTCCCGGAGCCCCAGGACGCGTGATAGCTGGCGGCCGCGGGAGACGCCGGGCATCGCCGGCTGGGAGGTCTTCGACCTCGCCGATATCGGCCGTGCTCGGCTTGAGGACCCGTGGGTGGTCTACCATCTGCTGGCCTTGGCGACCAGCGCACCCATCGGCCGGATGCACCGGAGCCTGCTCCGGCTGTATCGCGACGGTTTCGACCAGCCTGCTGTGGCCGCTTTCGATTCGCTATACCCCTGGAATCGCTCCACCGCGCTTGGCGCCCTCGATGTGCATCCGAAGATGCGAGTCGTGGGACGGCCCCTGCCCGGCTATGGGCCTTTCTTCAAGAGCATCGTCAATCATGTCGAGCTGGCGAGTCCACTGCCGGCTGACGCCGGGTCGGCGACAGAATCCCTGGCGGCCGCTCTCGATGCCGGCAGTGCCTTCATCTCGTTCGGTGACACTCGCCTGGCGCGAAACTTCTCGCTGCAGCTGGTGGTGTCCGATGGGGGCGGGGTGGGAATCGGCCGGGCAGTTGCCTGGGAGCAGGGGCAGTATCTGCGGGCGGGTTTCTGGGGCGGGCCGAGGGACGGGCTGCTCTACCGGGTCGTGCGGGACGGCGAGCACCGCGCCTGGGTCTCAGGTGCGGAGTTGGTCTGGCCACTCGACGAGCCCGGTGTCTATCGCGTGGAAGTGTACAGGTACACCGTGCGTATCGGGCCGCTAACCTGGAATCTACGTCCCTGGATATTCGCGATCCCGAACTGGGTCGTGCGGACGGACGACTCGACGAGCTCAGTCGCCGGTGAGGGCGGCCTCTGAGCCTTCCTCTCCCAACTCCATTTCTTTCCCGGCGTACTCGCGCAGCTGCTGAATCTGCTCGGTGCTTCCCATTACGATCATCACGTCGCCGGCCTCGAGTCGTGTCTCGGGTCCGGGGTTGTAGATCGGTGGCCCTTTTTCCCTGGCCCGCTGCAGCGAGAGGACGATGAGCCCGGTGCGTTGCGGGATCCTCAGCTCGGCCAGCGATTGGCCGGCGAAATGTGAGCCGCTCGGAATGGCGGCCTGCTCGAGGCGCAGCTCGATGCCGGCGCCGCTGATAGCGCACTCCAGGAAGTCTACTACGTGAGGTCGGAGTAGCGAGAAAGCCATGCGCACTCCACCCGTCACGTTGGGTGAAACCACACGTGCCGCCCCGGCTCGCCTGAGCTTCTCGAGCGATTCCTCGCTGTAGGCCCTGGCAACGATCGCGGTTTCGGGATTCAGGTGCCGCGCTGTCATGCAGACCAGGATGTTGTCGGCGTCGTCGGCCAGGCAGGCGGCCAGCCCCCTCGCCTTGTGGATCTGCGCGGCCTCCAACGTCCTTTCCAGCGTCGCATCCCCCTCGACCACCAGAAGACCAGGGTGAGTGCCCCGCACCAGTTCGATGCGGGCCGGATCCTGCTCGATGACGATGAACGGATGCCCGGCGTCCAACATCTCCGCAACCACGACCCGGCCCATGCGGCCCACCCCGCACACGATGTGGTGATCGGACAGTGCCTCGATACTGCGCATCACTCGACGCCTCCTTAACACTCCTCCCAGGTCGAGCTCGACGATCAGTGCCGTCGTCAAAGCCCACCAGATCCCGAGCCCCGTGACACCCAGGAAGATAAGCACCATAGTAAAGGTCCGGCCCGGCTGCGACAGCGGGTAGAGCTCCATAAACCCCACCGAAGTCACAGTCGTCACCGACATGTACAGCGCGTCGACCCAGCGCCAGTCCTCGATGACCGAGTAGCCCACCGAGCCCACCAGGAAGACGATGATGAAGTAGAAGGCTGCCAGGACGAACCGTCGCCGGAAAGGGCGCAGAGCTTCGGCCAGCGTCATCGGTGGCTGCTGCAGGGTGGCGTCGCCCCAGGCCCTGCGACGCCGGCTCGACTGCGGGGCTCGTCGGGTCATCGGCTGCCGTTGCCGCTGCGTGTCATGCTGCGTACTGCGGGGCCTGATGTTCCGCCGCTATCAGCTGTCAGATCTGATAGGGGCAGCTGTGGCCCGCGTCTCCAGTGTTGCATGAGCCTGGCAGTATATATAGCCGTAGCTCCATGGGTTAGAGGCGCCCGAGACCCCGGACTTCGGCATTCTAGCAGACGCCGGCGGCGCGTGCAAATCGTCGGCGAAGCGGAACAAGCGCACCTCAGCGGCGTTTAACAGCTGTAGAACTGTCAGAGTCAGAAGGGATGGAGACATACAAACACCGGGAAGTCCGCGCCGCGTACGAGGTCGCGCTGCGGGGGCCCGATCGGTATTTTGCGATTGTCGGCGTTTCCACGTCCACCGCCGTCTGACGCGGTACGGAGGCATCAATGAGATCGAGTGGTATGCGCCTCGGCGCTGCCGGGCTGTTCGTCGGAGTAATCCTGGGTTTGGGACCCTGGACGGCGACGGCGAGCGCGCAGTACTTCGGGCGCAACAAGGTCCAGTACGAGACCTTCGACTTCCAGGTCCTGAGGACCGAGCACTTCGACATCCACTACTATCCGGAGGCACGTGAAGCCGTCGAGCAGGCCGGTCGGATGGCCGAGCGTTGGTACGCTCGTCTCTCCCGGATATTCAACCACGAGCTGAGCGGGCGGCAGATCATCATCCTGTACGCTGATCACCCCGACTTCGAGCAGACGACGGTGCTATCGGGCTCGATCAATGAGGGGACCGGTGGTGTGACCGAGGCGTTCAAGCGGCGCGTCGTGCTGCCGATGGCCGGGTCGCTGGCCGAGACCGACCACGTGCTCGGACACGAGCTGGTCCACGCGTTCCAGTTCGACATAACGTCAGGCGCGAGCCGCACTGTGGGGGGAGGCTTCCCCTCGGCATTGGCGATGCCGCTCTGGTTCGTCGAGGGCATGTCGGAGTACCTCTCGCTGGGACCGGTCTATCCACAGACCGCGATGTGGATGCTCGATGCCGCTCGGCGTGACAAGCTGCCCACCTTCAGACAACTCGCCAGCCCACAGTATTTCCCCTACCGCTACGGCCACGCCCTCTTGGCCTACATCGGCGGTCGCTGGGGCGATCCGGCGATCGGTGAGATCCTCAAGGCGGCGGCGGTAACGGGCAATGTAGGGCAGGCGATCGCCGTTGTGCTCGAGATCAGCCCGAACGACCTGATCGCCGACTGGCAGGCGTCGATCAGGCGCTCCTACGAGGACCTGGTCGACAAGACATTGGGTCCCGAGGAGTACGCTCGCGTTCTCATATCGCCTGATAGCGGGAGCGGGGCGTTGAACATCGGGCCGGCGGTGAGCCCCGATGGCTCGCAGGTCGTCTTCCTGTCGGAGAAGGACCGTTTCTCGATCGAGATGTACCGGGCCGATGTCGAGACGGGTAAGATCGAGAAGAAGATCCTCAAGACGGCAACCGATCCGCACTACGAGAGTCTGCAGTTCATCAACTCGGCCGGCGACTGGCACCCGGACAACCGTCACTTCGTGTTCGCCGGGGTCAGCAAGGGCAGGCCGATCATCACGGTCATCGACGCCCAACGCGGCAGGAGGGTCGAGGAGTTCAAGATCGAGGAGGCAGGCGAAATCTTCAATCCGTCCTGGTCGCCCGATGGCAGGTACATCGTCTACGCGGCCTCGGTAGGCGGACTGATGGACCTGTTCATCCTGGACGTCGAGACCGAAGAGAGATATCGGTTGACCAACGACGCGTACGCCGAACTGCAGCCTGCCTGGTCGCCGGACGGCAGGTCGATCGCGTTCGTCACCGACCGCTTCACGACCGACCTGGTCAATCTCGACTGGGGCAACTACCGACTGGCGATCATCGATGTGGAGACGGGCGAGATAGTGCCGGTCCCGGACTTTCCGGAGGGCAAGAATATCAACCCGCAGTGGTCTGCGGACGGCTCGGACCTCTATTTCCTCTCCGATCAGAGTGGGATCACCAACGTCTACCGAGTCGGCGTCGCGGACCAACAGATACGCCAGATCACCAACCTGACGACCGGGGTGAGTGGCATCACCGACTTGAGCCCGGCGATGTCGATCTCCAGTGAATCCAACACGATGGTGTTCAGTGCCTTCGAGGGTGACCGTTACACCCTGTACGCCGTCGATGACGTGACGGTCCTCGAGGGCGGAACGGTAGCGCCGCCGCTGGCCGAGATCAGCCCCGCCGTGCTGCCGCCCGCGGATCGCCCGGTCGGCGACGTGATGGCGCTGGTCGGCAACCCGTACCTGGGGCTGCCGCCGACGACCGATGAGTTCGAGAGTACCGAGTACAGCGCCGGCCTGTCACTCGACTACATCGCGCCGCCCACCTTTGCGGTGGGCGCCAATCGCTTCGGGACATTCGTCGGCGGTGGAACCGCCCTGTTCTGGAGCGACATTCTGGGCGAGCACAATCTGGTCACCCTGTTGCAGCTCAACGGCGGCTTCTCGGATATCGCCGCATTGGTCGGCTACCAGAACCGTAGATTGCGCTGGAACTGGGGCCTGCTGGGCGCTCAGACCCCGATCACGCCAATCGGGCTCTTCTACGCCGACGAGGGCAACAACGTCATCAGCGAGAACTTCGTTCGGTTCCGGCAGATCAGCCGTGAGGTCTCCGGCTTCGTGGCATATCCGCTGAACCGCGCGCAGCGGATCGAGTTCGGCGCCGGTTACCAGAACATCACCTACGATTACGAGAATGAAAAGACGTACATTCTTGGCACACAGGTGATCGATGAGGAGAAGATCGATCTACCCAAGTGCTCGGAGGATCCCACCGAGCCGTTGTGTGAGCCCGATGCGATGAACCTGGGTATGGGTACCGTGGCTCTGGTCTACGACAACACCTTCTTCGGCTACACAGGCCCGATCCTCGGGCAGCGCTACCGCCTCGAGCTGTCGCCGATGGTCGGAACGCTCGACATGGTCCAGGGCCTGGTGGACTTCCGCAAGTACGTCATGCCGGTCAGCCAGTATACGCTGGCGGCCCGCTTCATGCACTTCGGCCGCTACGGCGGTGGCGCTGAGGACGGCAGGCTGTATCCGCTGTTCATCGGGTACCAGCAGCTACTCAGGGGATACGAGAATTCATCCTTCAACCTCGAAGAGTGCTCGGACCCTGTGAATGAGGACTCATTCGTCGGCAACGAATACTCTGCTTGCCCGATCTACTACCAGCTGTTCGGCAGCCGCATGCTCGTGGCGAACTTCGAGTTGCGCACCCCGTTC
The DNA here is from genome assembly GCA_050050535.1 of Gemmatimonadales bacterium. Taxonomy (GTDB): domain Bacteria; phylum Gemmatimonadota; class Gemmatimonadetes; order Palauibacterales; family KS3-K002. Next base: position 6,613 of record JASFTY010000110.1, read on the forward strand.
CCGCAGGGCTTCGGCATCAGCGCCCCGAACTTCCTGCCGATCACGCTGGCCGCCTTCTTCGACGCCGGCGTAGCGTGGTGGAGCCCCGATGGAGCGAGCAGTCTCTCTTTCGGCGGGAACAAGGACCCATGGAACATCGTGACGAGCTACGGGCTGGCGGCGCGGATCAACCTCTTCGGGGTCGCTCTGCTGGAGATCGATTTCGTCCACCCGAATAACCGGCCGCGTAAGACCTGGATGTGGCAGTTCGGGTTCTCGCCGGGCTTCTAGACCCTCAGCCGCGCACTCCAGAACGCTCCTCGCCGCTCGGCAGCGGGGAGCGTTTTGCCGTAGGGCCGCCCCCCTCTCCCGCTGGTAGTCTGCCGGCAGTCGCCCGCCCTCGCTCCTGCTCGTGCTCGTAATCGTGCTCGTACTCGCGTCTGCTACCGAGTGACGAATTGTGGAGTACGAAGATGATTACGATCACGATTACGAGTACGAGCAGGAGCGGGAAGGGGGGTGGGAGAGGGAGTGTTGGGGGGCTTACCGTACACCCGCGGGCGACGGTTTGGGCGTCTGGCGCATCTATTAGAGTGGAATGAGAGCCGAGACCGTACCTGTGGCCAGCGCCGAAGTCGCGCGCGCGCGGGCCGGTGATCTGGAGGCGCTGGAGGAGGTCTACCGTGCCTTCCAGGCACCGGTCTACAACCTGGGGCGCCGCATCTGCGGCAACGAGGAGGATGCTGAGGATGTGCTCCAGGACACGTTTCTGGAGGTCTGCCGCTCGATCGGCAAGTTTCGCGGCGACGGCTCGCTCTGGAGCTGGGTTCGACGGGTGGCGGTGAGCAAGGCGCTAATGCTGCTGCGTCGCGAGCGCCAGCGAGCGGGCTGCTCGCTGGATGGCGACGGCGGTTTCGCCGGGATGGTGGGGCGTGCGCCGCCCGAGCCGACGGGACCGATCGATCTGGAGACGGCGCTGGGCCGTCTGATGCCGCTGACGCGTGCGGTGCTGTGGTTGCACGACGTCGAGGGGTACACGCACGAGGAGATCGGCGAGCTGATGGGCAAGACGGCGAGCTTCTCGAAGTCGCAACTGTCGCGTGCTCACCGGCGATTGAGGGAGTGGCTGGAGTAATGGCAATCGAGCGTCACCTGGAGATGGATGAGCTGCTCGGCCTTCGGGACGGCGAGGGCAGCGCGTTCGCGCGCACGCACGTGGAGTCGTGCGAGGCATGTCGCGGCGAGCTCGAGCGGCTGTACCGTATTGGATCCGAGCTCCGCGCGTTGCCCAGCTTCCGACCGCCGCGCGAGCTGTGGCCCCGCATCCGCCGGGACGTGTGGCGGCGGCGGCTACGCAGGCGGCTGAGTTATGGGGCGATCGGACTCGCCGCGGCGGCGGCGCTGGCGGGATTACTGGTGCTGCGCGGCCCCGCCGACGAAGCTGCCGACGTATGGGTGGCGGAAGCGACCAGCGAGGACCTCGGGCCGATGATCACCCGGGCGCGTCAGCTGGAGAACGTGTTGCAGTACTACTCACCGGAGCGGCGTGTGTACGACGCGCCGACGGCGCTGGCCACCTCCGCGCTCGAGGATCGGATATTCGTGCTCGACGAGCTGCTGCTCGAGAGCCGGGCGCTAGGCGCCGACCGCGAGGTGCTACGCGGGCTGTGGGGTGAGCGGGTGTTGGCGCTCGAACAGCTAGTCACTTTGCAGGTCGTGCAGGAGGAGAAGCGGGTCTGGAGGTGACCTCGGCTCGTGGAAGAATCCCGGCTGAGTGATCAGGCAATAGTAGAGGAAAAGATGAATGGAGGAGATTCGATGAGGTGGGTAAAGCTTTTGCTCGCGGGCGCCGTTGTCCTGGCCGGCGTCGCCGAGCCCGTGTGGGCTCAGGAAGAGGAGGAGGACAGCGTGCGCCAGTGGCGCGGCATCGTGACGGTGCCCTACTCGGGCATCCAGGTCTGGCCGGGCGAGGGAAACTGGTCCCAGGTCGCATGGTTCAGCAGCCGGCCGCGGTTGGGGGTCTGGATCAACACCGAGGCGAACCCCGAGACCGACCGCTACGGCGCGCTCATCGAGCAAGTCGCCGAAGGCGGCCCGGCGGACAAGGCTGGTATCGAGGCAGGCGACATCATCACGAAGTTGAACGGCGTGAGCTTGCTGGAAGGCGAGGAGACGTACGATGAGGATGAGTCGGCGCCGGGGATCCGGCTGATCGAGCGGGCGCGCGAGCTCGAGGTCGGCGACACGGCGGAGGTCGAATTCCGGCGCGACGGCGAGACTCACACCGTCCAGCTGGTGGTCGGCGAGTTCGATGGGCCGTTCGCCTATACGTATCGCTTCAGTCCGCGCGACAGTGCGTATACGTTTCAGTTCAGGATGCCCAACTACGAGCGGATCTCCGGCATGGTCGAGCGACTGCGTGAGATCCCCGAAGTCCACGTTCGCGCTCCCGAGTCGTTCGCGCTGGCGCTCGGCGCCACGCTGCCCGGCCTCGAGCTCGTCTCGCTCAACCCCGATTTGGGCGAGTACTTCGACGCCGAGGAGGGCGTCCTCGTGATCAGCGTCCCCGAAGAGAGCGAGCTCGGGCTCGTGGCGGGTGACGTGATCCTGGAGATCGGCGGGCGCGCGGTGCGGGACCCGGGCCATGCGATGCGGATTCTGCGCTCCTACGAGGCCGACGAGGAAGTCGCGTTCACGATCATGCGCAAGAAGCGCGAGATGACGGTGACCGGGAAGGTCTCCGAGCGGGGACCCTACATCATCCGCGAGCGCCGCGAGCGCTGAGCCCGCTCGACGCTCCCGCCTCGCCTCCAGTTGCGGCGCCCGGTGCCTGATGGTGCCGGGCGCCCCGCCTTTTGTCAGATTGCCATAAACAGATTCCGAGCCTGCCGCGTATCCAGAGCAGAGGCAGGCGGGCAGCGAGTCGCCTGGTGGGACACCAACCGGCGGGAGCCACACTTGGAGGAAAGGGAGCTAACGGCGCTGGCGGCAGCCTTTCAGAGGGGGGACGATGGCGCCTTCGAGCGGCTGGTGGAGGCCCTCAGCCGACCGCTGATCGCCGTGGCCTATCGCTACACCGGCGACTGGGAGTGGGCCCGCGACTTGACGCAGGAGACATGGGTGCGGGTGCACGAGCGGATCCGGCGCTACGATCCGGTGAGGTCGTTCCGGGCCTGGGTTTACACGGTCCACCGCAACGCCTGTCTCAGTCATCTGCGCCGTGCCTGGGTCCGGCATGAGATGACGGCGAGCGACGACGCGCTGGGGCGCGCCATCGAGCCCGCCGTCGATCCGCTGGCCGACCTCGAGCGTCGCGAGTTCCACCGCCGACTGCTCATCGCATTGGGCGAGCTGAGCGAGAGTCAACGACAAGTGTTCGTGCGAGTCTATCTGGAAGGTGAAGAACAGCAGCAGGTGGCGCAGGCGCTGGGAATCGAACACACGACCCTAAGGGCGACCCTTCACTTCGCCCGCAAGCGCCTGGCCGCAGCTCTTGGAGAGATGGAGGAAGCACTGTGACGAGGAACCCCGACTGCGATGTCTTTCAGGACCAGTTGGACGCGCTCCAGGCCGGAGCACTGCCGGAGGAGGG
>JASFTY010000111.1:0-10165 GCA_050050535.1 Gemmatimonadales bacterium
CTGGAGACGGGGGCGCGCTTCGCTGTGCTCGACATCAACACGCCCGGCGGTCGTGTGGATGCGGCGTGGCAGATCGTCGATGCGGTTCAGGAGTCGCCGATCCCCGTCTACGCCTATGTGGATCGCGCACTATCGGCGGGGGCGATGATCGCCCTCTCGGCGCGGGCGATATACGTGCGACCGGGCGCGACGATCGGCGCCGCCACACCGATCATCGGCAGCGGCGAAAAGGCGAGCGAGAAGATGGTGAGCGCGATGCGCTCCGAGTTCCGGGCGCTGGCCGAGGCGCAGGGTCTCGACCCGCGAATCGCCGAGGCGATGGTCGATGAGGAGATCGCGGTTCAGGGCGTCGTCGAGGCCGGCAAGCTACTGACGCTGTCGGCGGAGGAAGCGCTGGCGGTCGGCTACGCGAGAGGCGAGTTCGCCACGCTGGATGAGTTGCTGGCCGAGCTCGGGGTGGCGAACGCGACGGTCCGCACCATGAGTCCCAACTGGGCCGAGAACATCGTCCGCTTCCTGACCAACCCGGTATTCGCCCCGCTGTTGCTTACCCTCGGCTTCCTCGGTCTGCTGTTCGAGGTGAAGACGCCGGGCTTCGGCGTTGGTGGCCTGGTCGGGCTCGTTGGTCTGGGCCTCTTCTTCGGCGCGCACCTGATCGTCGGGCTGGCGGGCTGGGAGGAGATGATATTGATCGCCGCCGGTCTCGTTCTGGTCGCGCTGGAGGTGTTCGTGATCCCCGGCTTCGGCGTCGCTGGTACGGCCGGCATCGTCGCGCTGGGCGCCGGCCTCGTGATGTCGATGCTGGGACGGTTCCCGAACTTCATGGATCTCGGGGCAGCCTTCGCGGTGGTCGGCGTGGCGATGGCTCTGACGGGAGCCTTCGCCTACGCGTTCCTGCGGCACCTGAGGTGGAGCCGCAGGCTGGGTGGCATCTTTCTCCGGGAGGCGACGACCAGAGAGGCGGGCTACATATCCGGTGACGTACGAGCGGACCTCGTCGGCCACGTGGGTGTGGCGGCGACGACGCTGCGGCCGGCTGGGGTCGGTATCTTCGGCGACGAGCGGGTCGATGTGGTCAGCGAGGGTCCGTGGATCGAGTCGGGCAGCAAGATCGAGATCACTCGATCTGAGGGTTACCGACACGTGGTGCGTGAGGTGAAGCCGCAGGCATCGGAATGATCCGCCTGCGGCGCCGGCGCACATAGAATCGTCGAGTCAGTTCGGAAAGGGAAAGCACGATGGAAGGACTGTTTGTAGGGAGTACGGCATTCCTGGTCATCGGGATCATCGTCCTGATCCTGTTCATCTTCTGGATGGTGCCGGTGCGGCTGTGGGTCACGGCGCTGGCATCGGGCGCCTACGTGGCGCTGACGACGCTGATCGGGATGCGGCTGCGGCGCGTCAGCCCAATCGGCATCATCATGCCGCTGATCGCCGCCACCAAGGCGGGCCTCAAGCTCAACATCAGCGAGTTGGAGAGCCACTATCTGGCGGGTGGCCGTGTGGGGCACGTGGTGAACGCGCTGATCAGCGCCGACAAGGCGAACATCGACCTGAACTTCCAGCGGGCGGCGGCGATCGACTTGGCGGGCCGCGACGTGTTCGAGGCGGTACAGGTCTCGGTGAACCCGAAGGTGATCCAGACGCCGAAGGTCGCTGCGGTGGCGAAGGACGGCATCCAGCTCATCGCGCAAGCGCGGGTGACCGTGCGTGCCAACATCCACCGTCTGGTCGGTGGTGCCGGCGAAGAGACGATCCTCGCCCGGGTCGGCGAGGGGATCGTCTCGACCATCGGTTCGGCTGACTCTCACAAGGCGGTGCTCGAGAACCCGGATTCGATCTCGAAGACCGTTCTGCAGAAGGGCCTCGACTCGGGAACGGCGTTCGAGATCCTCTCCATCGACATCGCCGACGTCGACGTGGGCAAGAACATCGGCGCCGAGCTACAGGCCGACCAGGCTGAGGCGGACAAGCGCGTCTTCCAGGCGAAGGCCGAGCAGCGGCGCGCCATGGCCGTGGCCGAGGAGCAGGAGAAGAAGGCGTTGGTCGAGGAGATGCGCGCCCGGGTCGTCGAAGCGGAGGCGCAGGTCCCGCTGGCCATGGCTGAGGCGTTCCGGGCCGGCAACCTGGGGATCATGGACTACGCCCGCTACCGGAACATCGTCAGCGACACGGAGATGCGTGAATCGATCGCCGACAGCGGCAAGGAACGGCCGCCGAGCGGCGGTTCGTCGAATTGATGGGTTAGCGGAGGAGTCGCGCTGTGGAACAGTTCCTCACGCTCATCATCTTCTTCATCGTCATCGGCCTGGTCGAGCGAGTCCTCAAGGCCGCTCAGAAGTCGAAGGCCGAGCCGCCGGCCCAGCGCGAGGTTCAGGACGAGGAGGAAAGCGGCCTCGAGGAGTTGCCATCCGGCCTCCAAGACCTGATCGCCGAGGAGCTGGGCATCAACCTCGAGCGTAGGCCGCGGATCGAGGGGCCGCCGGAGCCGGCGCCGCCCGCGCCACCCCGTGGCGAGCGGGCCGGCTACCGTCCCAGCCCGCGGCGCGAGGCGCTACAGCGGGGGCGGGAACGTGCCGGTGATCGCGCCGCCGCGCTCGCTCGGGCACGCAGGGAAGCGGCCGCCCAGCGTCGGCGCGCGCCGGCCCTCACCCGGGAGCCGCTCCGCCAGGCCGAGGCGCCCATGTCGCTCGAGGAGCGGGCGATGCTGGAGCGCGGCGAGCCCGTCTCGCTGGAGCGGCCACGCACCCCGGAGGACCACGAGCGCTTTCACGAGCGCTATATGGAGCAAGCGGCGGCGCCCGATGTGCGCCGGCGGCGCGGACGGCTGCCCGAGCGGCCCAACTGGAACGCGGTGCAGAAGGCGATCGTCTGGGCCGAGATCCTGGGCCCGCCCAAGGGCCTCGAGGACTAGCCGGCCGACGCGGGTCTGTGGCTGCGAGTTCGACCGGCTACGCGCGCTGGGCGGTGCGTGATGCCGTAAAGGTCCTCGGTCGCGACCGCGCCTTGCGGCCACTGATCGAGGCGGTCGGTCCCATCGAGCTTCGCGGCCATCGCCCCTACTTCTGGGTCCTCTGCTGCGCGATACTCGCCCAACAGGTCTCGGGTGCGGCGGCGCGGACGATCATCGGTCGCGTCAGAGACCTCTATCCCGGGCGCCGATTTCCCGACCCGCGCTCGGTACGCTCGACATCGGCCGGCAAGCTGCGCGCCGCCGGCGTCTCACGGCAGAAGGCGCGCTACCTGCACGCGCTGGCGGAAGCGTTCGATGTCGGGCACCTGAAGGGCGTACGCTTCTCGCGACTGAGCGATGACGAGATCATCGAGCGGCTCACCGCGATCGTCGGCATCGGTCGCTGGACGGCCGAGATGTTCTTGATGTTCTCGATGCGGCGGCCCGATGTCTTCCCGGTGGATGACCTGGGGATCCGTAGGGGGATGGAGCGCTACTTCGGTTGCAGCGGTGTCGAGGAGATGATCGCGCGCGCCGAGCGCTGGCGCCCTTACCGCACGCTGGCGTCCGTCTACATCTGGCGAGCGCTGGCGGCTGTCCCGGTCTAGTGCTCCGGCGTGGGAAGCCCGAAACCGAAGGCCTCCTCAATGATCGTGTCTACCGTCGCCGGCTCGAGGACGGGGAAGTTCCGGTAGATGGAGCTCCACAGCGCCGCCCGATCGGCACCGCAGGCCACTAGCTCGGTCGCCCGATCTTTGGCCATCCCGAGGAACCGGTCACGCAATTCCTCGTAGCACGGCCCGTCGGTGTGGGTCGAGCACGAGAAGTGACCGTTTCTACAGCGCCGCAGCCGCCGCAGGCTGGCAAACAGCTCGCGCCTCGTCAGCCAGTTGCGGATCTCTTCCTGACCGAGCGGTTCGATAGGCATTGAGTTCACTTCCTGCGCCAAGTTCGCCCCAGAATACACGCCCAAATTAGCGATCCGCGGCCCCGTCGGAAATACCTCGCGCTCCCCCGGCTCACCCGGGTTTGCCAGGCCGCTGCCGAGTCCCGATCTTTCGTCTGCCCGACAAGAGCCGCAAAGCACGCCCTGTCGTCCGAGCGGGCGCGACCCGGAGAGAGATCATGCGCCGATTGACTGCGTTCGCGGTCTTGATGTCCGCGCTGTCGATCGCCACTTGTACCGAAGCACCGGACTCCCGCACGACCACTCTGATTGCCAACGTACGGGTCGTCGACGGGACCGGTGCTCCCGCACGGGCGGCATCCGTCCGCATCGAGGGGGACCGCATCGCCGCGGTGGGCGATCTCGAGCCCGCGCCCGGCGAGACGGTGGTGGACGGCCACGGGCTCGTCCTCGCGCCCGGCTTCATCGACACCCACTCGCACTACGACAGAGGACTCGAAGACGACCGCAGCGCTCTCGGCGGTGTGACCCAGGGGATCACCACCACGATCGTCGGCCAGGACGGCGACTCGCATTTCCCGATCCGCGAGTACTTCGAGCGACTCGAGGAAGCCCCCGCAGCGATCAACGTCGCGTCGTTCGCCGGTCACGGCACCGTCCGCCACGAGGTGATGGGAGATGACTTCCGCCGTGCCGCCGCGCCGGCCGAGATCGACAGGATGCGCGAGCTGTTACGGGATGAACTGGACGCCGGCGCGCTTGGCCTCTCCACCGGCCTCGAGTACGATCCGGGCATCTACGCGGAGACGGAAGAGATCGTCGACCTGGCCCGCGAGGCCGCCCGTGCCGGTGGTCGTTACGCCAGTCACATCCGCAGCGAGGACCGCCGGCTGTTCGCGGCGATCGAGGAGATCATTCGTATCGGAGATGAGGCTGGGATACCGGTGCAGGTCACTCACATGAAGCTCGCCATGCACAGCCTGTGGGGGCAGGCGGACCGCCTGCTGGCGCGCCTGGATGAGGCGCGGGCGGCGGGCGTCGACGTCACCGCCTGCGTCTACCCCTACGAGTACTGGCAGTCGACTCTGACCGTCCTGTTCCCCGAGCGCGACTTCGAGGACCGCGAGGCCGCCGCCTTCGCGCTCGACGAGCTCGCCCCGCCCGAGGGTATGCGCCTCACCCGGTTCGATCCCGATCCCGCGATCGTCGGCAAGACAATCGCCGAGATCGCCGAGCTGCGGGGTGTGGACCCGGTGACCGCGTACCTGGACCTGATCGCTGAGTCCCAGGCGCTGGCGGCCGAGACGGGCGAATCGACGGAGAGCGTGCTGGGCACGAGCATGGATCCCGACGACGTCGCTCGGCTCATCGCCTGGCCGCACACCGAGATCTGCACCGACGGCGAGCTCGCCGGCCGTCACCCCCGCGGGTTCGGTACCTTCCCGCGCGTTCTGCGCCGCTACGTCCGCGAGTCGGCCACCCTGACGCTGGAACAAGCCGTTCACAAGATGTCCGGCCTGCCGGCGCGACACATGGGCCTGGTGGACCGGGGCGTCATACGGGCCGGTGCGTTCGCCGACCTGGTGCTCTTCGATCCGGCAACCGTCGCCGACCGGGCGACCGTCGAGGAACCGCGGCTCCCGTCGGTCGGTGTCGATCGGGTGTGGGTGAACGGCGTGGAGGTCTACTCGGCCGGTGCCCCGACCGGTGCCTACCCCGGTCGCGTGATCCGGCGCGCCCGCCAGGGGGGTCTTGACGTGCCGTCGTGAGGATGCGATTATGGCCGCGTCCCAGCAGCGGGCACCGACCGTAGGTTTCGACAGGTAGATGACAATAAGGCCCCGGCGTTTGCACCGAGGCCTTGCCCAATAGATCGGCTGCTCTATTCAGTCATGTGTGGCGGCTGACCCGGCACCGGGAGTGGGCGGCCGAGCCGGATGGAGGGACTGTTCCTACCTGCTGCCCATGCAGGCGCCGCCACACGTGACTTTTTTTGCTTCTTTCTTAGGCCTCTCCAGCGAACCTCTAGTACTTAGACGCCTTCAGCCCTGAAAGGGTTGCCGCCGCGTTCCGCCTGGCTGCCACCCTGCTAAACTCGGAAACGCCCGCCCGAGTTCCCGCCTGTCCGGCGCGGCTGGGCGCCCAGACATGGGCGTCGATTCCTGTCTATGTCGGAACGGTCTGGGCGCCGGAGCGCGACGCCCAGGTGTCCCTACGGCTGCGGGGTGCCCGAGGTTTCAGGCGTGAGGCGGCTGCGCCACACGGCTGCCGGCGGGCCTCAGCCTGCCGCAGACTCGAGTTCCTGGATGGCGGCGCGCACGTGCTCCGGTATGGGTACGACCTCTCGTGTGTTGTAGTCGTAGGAGACCAGCGTCGCCTCGCCCTCTGCCACCGTGGAGCCGCTGGCTTCCGAGATGATCTCGTAGGCCATGGCGAAGCGGTCCGTGCCGAGGTCTGCGGCGCGTGCGCCGACCAGCGCGGTGTCCGGGTAGAACAGCCGCTGTCGGAAGCGACAGGCAGTCGAATGGAGGATGATGCCGATCTTGTGGCGATCGTAAGATTCGATAAAGCCGCAGCGCTCGAGATACCGGACGCGCGCCGACTCGAAGTAGCTGAAGAAAACCACGTTGCTCACGTGGCCGTAGGCGTCCAGCTCGCCCCACTGGACCGGGATGCGGACGGCGACCGGGTAGCCGGCGAGGCGTTCGTCGCTCAACGGCCTGGCTCCGGCGCCGGCATCTACTTCCTGCGCTTGCGGCGCTTGTGCAGCTCCTTGCGCTTCTTGCGCCCGATCTTCCTGCGACCCGATTTCTTCAGCTTCGGTCTCTTGCGACCCATCTAGTTCTCAAGTTTGAGGGAACGGGCATATAGGACTGGACTGCGGCAGCGAATATAACGCTGAGTCCCTTGGTGGCAATGTCCGTCGTGCGTGACCGGGCAGGTAGCGGCGTGCTCAGTCCGACCCCGGTCGCCCGAGCTGCGGTCGCGGCCGTCGCTTCAACTCGTCGGCGCCCCACGCCTCTCTGATCTCGACCAGCAGGCTGCCCTCGCCGGGCATGAACGTGCCGTCGGCGGCGGCGATCGCGAACAGGTCGTCCAGCGCGGCGGCGCGACCCTCGTCGTCGAGGACCTCGGCGACCGTCTCGACCGAATCGCGCAGATGGCTCGCCTCCTGGTCCTCGATGTCGGCGCCCAGAGCCGCGACGGCGGTCATCACGATCTGCATCAGCTCGTCGATAGGGATGTCGGGGTTCCACTGGTGCAGCTTCTGGCAGAACACGTCCAGCTCGTCGTTGGTGATCGTGCCGTCGCTCGATGCGACCGCAGCGTACACGTAGGCGAGGTGATGGAGTCCCGTCCACTCGTCGCGTGTGGTCATCGACCGCTGTCCGATAGTGGGAAACCGAGAGGGGGAGGGAACCGGCAGGCGGCTCAATATACAAACCCGCCTTCCCGAGTGACAAGTCGGGCACTGTTGCCGCGCGCCGAGTGACCGCCTAATCTCCAGACTCGATGCCAGAACCGAATCAGTTGAGCGGCCGCCTCACGTCCCTCGACGCGTTTCGTGGAGCGACCATCGCCGGGATGATCCTCGTCAACAACCCGGGCAGCTGGTCCCACGTCTACGCGCCGCTGCTGCACGCCGATTGGCACGGCTGGACACCCACCGATCTGATCTTTCCGTTCTTCCTCTTCATCGTCGGTGTGGCGATGCCGATCTCATTCGCTCGTCGGCTGGCGCGCGGCGACTCGAAACGCGAGCTCGCCCGCCACGTCGTCAGGCGCGGCCTGATCCTGTTCGGGCTCGGACTCTTCATGGCCCTGTTCCCGACCTTCAGCGACTGGGGCACGCTGCGTATTCCGGGCGTGCTGCAGCGGATCGGCGTCGTCTACCTGATCGCCGCAACCCTGTACCTGACCCTGGGGGCGCGCGGCAGGTGGAGCGCGCTGGCCGTGCTGTTGCTCGGCTACTGGGCACTGATGACGCTGGTCCCGGTGCCCGGCTTCGGCGCCGGTGATCTGTCACCCGACGGTAACCTGGGCGCGTATCTCGATCGGCTGATTTTGGGTCAGCAGCATCTGTGGCGCGGCAATATGTGGGATCCCGAAGGACTGCTCAGCACTCTGCCCGCGGTGGGAACGACGCTGCTCGGCATCTTCACCGGTGAGTGGCTGCTCTCCGACAGGGAGGGCAGCGCGAAGGCGAAGGGCCTGCTGGCGGGGTCGCTGGTCGCCATCTTGCTCGGCCTTCTGTGGGACCTCCTGTTCCCGATCAACAAGAAGATCTGGACCAGTTCGTACGTCGTCTTCAGCGCCGGTATGGGAGGCCTGGTACTCGGTGCCTTCTACTGGATGATCGAGCTGCGGAGCTGGAAACGCTGGAGCCTGCCGTTCGTGATCTACGGCATGAACGCGATCGCCGTGTTCGTCGCGTCGGGTCTCTTGACGAAGACGCTGGTCCGAGTGCGGGTGGCCGGCGCGGGCGGCGAGTCGACGTCGCTCTACAGCTGGATATACACGAACCTGTTCGCTTCGTGGGCCGGGCCGCTGCACGGCTCGTTCGCCTTCGCGCTCTGCTACGTCGGGTTCTGGCTCTTGCTGATGTGGCTGCTCTATCGGCGCGGGATCTTCATCAAGATATGAGATGGCTTTGATGATCGAGCGGATCAGAGCGCTGGAGTCGGTCGCCCGCGGGCTCGAGCCCGGCGGCGGCGCGCGCGCGCCGGTCCGTGACGCGGTCGTCGCCTATGGCGAGCGCTTCCTCGATCGGCTGCCCAACCTGAAGGCGTACGAGATCGACAAGCGAGCGGCGAAGCGGATACGCGAGTCGCCGATAGCGGATGAGGGTGTCTCTGTTGAAGAGCTACTGGCGCTGTTCGAGGACGCGGTCGTCGTGCCGGGGCTCAACCCGGCCTCGGGAGGACACATCGCCTATATCCCCGGCGGCGGTATCTACTTCTCCGCGCTGGGCGACTACCTGGCCGCCGTCACCAACCGCTATGCCGGCGTCCGCTTCGCCGGGCCGGGCGCCGTCGAGATGGAGAACATGCTGGTCGACTGGATGGCCGAGCTGGTCGGCTATCCCGCCGGCTCGGGCGGCAACCTGACCTCGGGCGGCAGCATGGCCAACCTCATCGGGATCGTCACGGCGCGTGACGCGCACGACCTGAGGCCGCGCGACTTCGACCGGGCCGTGGTATACGTGACGCAGCAGGTCCACCACTGTGTGGACAAGGCGTTGCGCATCGCGGGCCTGGGTGAGTGCGTCCGGCGCTACGTACCGCTGGACGAGCGCTACCGGATGATACCGGCGGAGCTGGAGCGGGCGATCGCCAGCGATCGTGCCGACGGCCTCGTCCCCTGGCTGGTCATCGCATCGGCGGGAACGACCGACGTCGGTGCGATCGACCCGCTGGACGAGATCGGCCGCATCGCCAGGGCGGAAGGGCTCTGGTACCACATCGATGCGGCCTACGGTGGGTTCTTCGCCCTCGTCGATGAGTGCCGGCCGCAGCTCGCCGGCATGGAGCTCTCCGATTCCATCGTGCTCGATCCGCACAAGGGCCTGTTTCTGCCCTACGGCACCGGCGCCGTACTGGTCAGGGATGTGCAAGCGCTCCACCGCGCCCACTATTACCAGGCCCCCTACATGCAAGACACGGTGGCCGAGGAATCGCTCGAGATCAGCTCGCCGGCCGAGCTGTCGCCCGAGCTCACCAAGCACTTCCGGGGCCTGAGGCTGTGGCTACCGCTCAAGCTGCACGGCGTGCGGCCGTTCCGGGCGTGTCTGGAGGAGAAGCTGCTGCTGACCCGCTACTTCTACCAGAAGGTCCAGCAGCTGGGATTCGAGGTCGGCCCGGAGCCCGAGCTGTCGGTCGCCACCTACCGCTGGGTCCCGGAGGCCGGCGACGCGAACGAGTTCAACCGGGCGCTGGTCGACGAGATCCATCGCGACGGCAGGGTGTTCATCTCGTCGACCATGCTGGAGGGCAGGTTCGTCCTGAGGCTCGCCGTTCTGACGTTTCGAACGCACCTGGGAACCATCGACCTGCTGCTCGACGTTCTCGAGGAGAAGGTCGGCGTGCTGACCGCGCGCCGCTAGGCTCAGAGCGAAGGGAGGAACATGCGCAGGCTCACATGGGCCGTACTCGCGGTGCTGGCGCCGATCCTCGCCGCGCCGATTAAGGCCCAGACGCAGACGGTCGAGCCGCTCGAGGTCGGCGCCGTCGCACCCGATTTCTCGATACCCGGCGCCACACGCTACGGCGAGCTGAGAGACGAGCTGCGGCTCAGCGACTTCGCGG
>JASFTY010000112.1:0-10110 GCA_050050535.1 Gemmatimonadales bacterium
GCGCCCAAGCCAGGGCGGTGGCTCGTCTGAATTCCGCAACGACGGCAGCGGGCGTCAGCGACACGGCTCAGGCCGACGACCCGTGGAGCGCCAAGAGCCGAGCCAGACAAGAAGAGACCCAAGAGCCGCTCCGGCGATCGAGCTCAAGAACTTGACCGGCACGACGTCGCGCCCGGACTGCGGCCTGGCGGGCGGCCAATGTGTGCTAGTGCACAATACGCCACACCCCCAACCCCGCTCGGCAGATCGAACGCAGCAGCAGCCAACCAGGAATGATTCTTGTATCTTTCCCCGCCAGGAGGCTCTTATGGCGGAGAAGACGGTTCGGGTGCTGGACCCTTCCGGGGAGGCCCAGTTGTTCGAGGCGGTACTGCGGTGTGTGGCCGATGGGGTTTTCACCGTCGACAAGGATTGGCGCATCACCTCTTTCAACCCGGCGGCCGAGCGCATCACGGGCGTTCCGGCCGAGAAGGCCCTGGGGAAGCGCTGCTCCGAGGTCTTCCACAGCGATCTCTGCGAGCAATTCTGTCCCATCCGGGAGACTTTGGAGACAGGGTCGGAAGTCATCGACCGTCCGGCCCGAATCCTGAACAGCAAGGGGAAACCTGTCCCGATCAGCGTCAGCAGCGCCATCCTCAGAGCCGAGGACGGGACCCTCCTGGGGGCGGTGGAGACCTTTCGGGACCTGTCCACCATCGAGCAGTTGCGGAAGGAGATCCGCAGCCAGTACACCTTCGAGGACATCATTGGCAAAAGCGAAGCTTTTCAGAAGATCTTCGCCATCCTTCCCGACATCGCGGCGAGCGGCAGCACGGTGCTCATCGAGGGGCCGAGCGGCTCGGGCAAAGAGCTCCTGGCCAGAGCCATCCACAACCTCAGCCCGCGGCGGAAACGTCCCTACGTCGTGGTGAACTGCGGGACCCTTCCACCGAACCTCTTCGAATCGGAACTGTTCGGCTACCGGCGCGGCGCGTTCACCGACGCCAAGACAGACAAGCCCGGGCTTATCACCAAGGCTGAGGGCGGCACGATCTTCCTCGACGAGATCGGAGATCTGCCCGGCGAAACCCAGATCAAGCTCCTGCGGCTCCTCCAGGAGCGTGAGTACCTTCCTCTGGGAGGGGTCAAGATGCTGCACGCCGATGTGCGGATCGTTGCAGCCACCAACCGGGATCTCTCCTCGCTGCTCAGCCAGGGGAAGTTCCGCGATGACCTCTACTTCCGCCTGGCCGTCGTTCGGCTCTCCATCCCACCGCTCTCAGAGCGTCGACAGGATATCCCACTCCTCGTCGATCATTTCATCCAGCGCTTCAACGCCAGGCGCGGGACCCGCGTCCAGGGGGTCACACCCGCCGTGATGGAGATCCTCATGCGACATCCCCTGCCTGGAAACGTGCGCGAGCTCGAGAACATCATCGAGTACTGCTTCGTCCTCTGCCATAACGGCCTCATCGACGTCCGGCACCTCCCCGATGAGCTGCAACCGCCTGGCGAACAACCGCCGCCCGCCGAGGAACCGTCCCCTCCCACACTCCTGGAACAGAGTGAGGCCGAGGCCATCCGTCTGGCACTCTCCCGCAATCAGGGCAATCGCGACAAGACGGCCCAAGAGCTCCAGATCAGCCGTACCACCCTCTGGCGCAAGATGAGGAAGCACGGGATCCGCCCCGAGGAGTTCGAGCCCGGCAGTCCGGAACGGTAATCGCCGCCCCGCCCGGCCCGGCGCCACCCACAGCGGTGAGCGGTTCAGCACATTTCACGCTTGAAACACGGAGGCCGGCTTCGCGTTTCGGGATCGAAACGTGCGCGCCCCCCTCCGCTTGCCACCTCCTAGACCGTAACAGTCACTAGCGCAACGGCTTAGACCACGTCTCACCACCACCGTCGGCAGACGGTCCGACCCTTGCTATCCCAGGGTATAGCAGCATGGAGGTCGTAACGTGAGAATCGCGATACCGCGAATGGGAGAGTGGGTGGCACCTTGCTTCGAGTACTGTAGCACGATGGCCATCTTCACCATCGCCGAGTCCGGTGAAACGGACCAGGTGGACTTTCCCCTTCAGAGCCGGGACCCCTTCGACCGGGTGCGCCTTCTGCGGGACCGGGAGGTCGACACTCTGATCTGTGGGGGGATCCAGGTCTTTTACGAGGACCTGATCCGCGCCAGTGGTTTCGAGGTCATCTCGTGGGTATCGGGTCTCGTTGAGGATCTTTTGGCGACGTACCTCGCGGGAGATCTGGTCTCGGGAGCGGAGCTTCCGGGCAAGCTAGGACCGGATTTTCTATCCATGGACCGGATGATAGGGCACTGAACGGTGGCTACCGCACAGAAGTACAGCTACAACGTTGAAGCGAAGGGACTCGAGTCGACGGATAAGCCGCGTCGTTTTCTGCAGGCACTGGCGGCGATTCTGCAGCATGGCAACTACGGCGTGGCGATGGACACCTTCGCTCGCCTGAGCAATAGGTGTGGCCGTTGTGCCGCCGACTGTCAGCTCTACCAGGCCACGGGGGCGTCGGAGGACATCCCCTGCCAGCGCTCGGAGCTATTGCTGCGGGTCTATCGCCGCTATTTCACCCAGGCGGGGCTACTGCGGGCGCGGCTCTTCGGAGGCTTCACCCTCACCGACGAATACGTCGACGAGATGGCGGAGGCCTATTACCGCTGCACGGCTTGCCGTCGCTGCAAGATGACCTGTCCGGTAGGAATCGACCACGGCCTCATCACTCACCTGGCGCGTTGGGCGCTGGCCGAGATCGATGTCATCCCACGGGCTCTGCTGGTCTCGGTCCGGGAGCAGCTGGAGGGGGCCACGAAGAACACTTCGGCAATCCCGCTGCCGGCGCTCAAGGACACCTGCGAGTTCCTCGAGGAGGAGCTCCAGGACATCTACAGCGTGGAGATCAAGTTCCCCTTCGACGTTGAGGGGGCGGAATACGTGTTCTTCCCCGCGGTGTCGGACTACCTCATGGAGGCCGACACCCTGATGGGGAACGCCGCCGTGATGCATGTCACGGGCGGCTCGTGGACTATCGGCACCGGTAACTACGATGGCATCAACTACGGCCTGTTCTATTCCGACCGGATGATGGAACGGATCGTCAACAACGTCATTGCCGAGGTTCGGCGCCTGAAAGGCCGGAAGATTCTCGTCGGCGAGTGCGGTCACGCCACCCGCTCCGCCTGGTACGTCCCGGCTTTCGGTGGGCCCGACGCGCCGCCGGTCGTCAACTGCATGGAGTACGCCCTCCAGATGCTACAAGCGGGCAAGATCCCCCTCAAACGCGAGCTCATCCCCGAGCGGGTCACCTATCATGATCCCTGCAACATCGCCCGGGCCGGTCGGATCGTCGAGCAACCGCGCGAGATCCTCAAGGCCATCTGCCCCGACTACGTCGAGATGACGCCGAACCGGACCGACAACTACTGCTGCGGCGGAGGCGGCGGGACCGTTTCGATCGATGAGATCCGGGCCTTCCGAACCGGGCCGCTGGGGATGCGCAAGGCGGAGCAGATCCGCGAAACCGGGGCCCAGATCGTCGTCTCGCCCTGTGCCAACTGCAAGAAGCAGCTGCGAGAGCTCTGTCAGGACAATGACATGGAGGACGTGGAGGTCACGGGGCTCCACGATCTCCTCCTGCGCGTTATCGACTTCGGGACCTCGCCTCCGGAGAGCGAGGCCGCCGACTCGGAGGGTGAGGCGGAACGCCTCTCCCAGATCGAGCCGGAGCGCTAGAGAAATGCCAACAGTGGAAACACGATCTCATGGACGTTTGGTTACATTGGGCTAAGGGCCCGCTCTTCTGGACGGCTTTGACCTTCATGCTTCTAGGCCTCGCCCGTCACCTGGGCCTCACGGTCTGGGAGGCGGCCCGGGCATACCGGCGAGCCGGGGACAAGACCGTCCCCTTCGGCCAGGTTGTCAGGACCACGCTCACTTGGCTGGTTCCACTCAAGCACCTGCGCAACCGCTGGCTCTACAGTCTCACCACGTTGCTCTTTCACGTGGGAGTCATTCTGGTGCCCCTCTTCCTAGCCGGCCACATCGAGCTGTGGAAATCAGCATTGGGTGTCTCATGGCCGGCGCTGCCGAACCCGCTGGCCACGACGCTGACCCTGATCGTGGTGGTCGCCGCGGTAGCGGTGGTAATCGAACGTGCGGCGAGCAGCGAGAGCAGGAACCTCAGCCGCTTCCAGGACTACGCGCTACCCCTCTTCGTCGCCGTACCGTTCTTCTCAGGGTTCCTGGTAATGCACCCGGAATGGAATCCGTTTTCCCGTGACCCGGTCCTGCTCATCCACATCTTGAGCGGGGATCTGCTGATGTTTCTCGTGCCGTTGACCAAGATCAGTCACATGACCCTACTTCCCCTGACCCAGCTGGTTTCCCAGCTCGCCTGGCACTTTCCCCAGGACGCTGGGCAGCGTGTCGGAGTGACGCTAGGTAAAGAGAACGAGCCGATCTAATCATGTCTGCCGCGATTCTCATCGACATCACGCGCTGTATTGGATGCGAGGAGTGCGTCCTGGCCTGCAAGGAAGAGAACGACCTGGGGCCGGATCGCCTGCGCCCCGGACAGCAGGCCTTCGATGGCCTCTCGGCCACCCGCTTCTCCACCATCTTGCGCCTGCCCGACGACCATTTCGTCCGGCAGCAGTGCCGTCACTGTCTGGAGCCGGCCTGCGTCAGCGCCTGTTTGGTAGGCGCGATGCAGAAGACCCCGGAGGGCCCGGTCATCTACGACTCGGAGCTCTGCATGGGGTGCCGCTACTGTTTGGTGGCCTGTCCCTATGGGATACCCCGCTACGAGTGGGATGCCGCGGCGCCGCTGGTCCGCAAGTGCACGCTGTGCTATCCCCGCATCCGCGAGGGCAAGGAGCCGGCCTGCGTGGAAGCCTGTCCGGAAGACGCTCTCCTGTTCGGCGAGCGCGAGGAGCTCCTGGCGGAAGCGCACCGGCGGATCGCCGAGAACCCGGGAACCTACGTCGACCACGTGTTCGGGGAGACCGAGGTGGGGGGTACGTCTGTCCTCTACCTGGCCGACATCTCACTCGGGTTCCTCGCCTGGAGCGAGAACCTCGGCGAACGTGAGCTGCCCCAGCTCAGCTGGGCATCGCTGAAGAAGGTGCCGGGTGTGGCGCTGGGGATGGGCGGACTGATGCTGGGGATCTACTGGGTCATCAACCGGCGAATGAAGCTCGCCGCCATGGCGGCGGACGGTGCCCTCACCGGGGAGCCATCGGTGGACGAAGCCCAGGAAAGTGAAGACAGCGATGTCTAAGCGACTGACGACCCTGAAAGCGATTCTCTGGGCCTTGGTGGGCGTATTGGCCGCCGTCAGCGTGGTCCGCTTCACTCACGGCCTCGGCTCGGTGACGAACCTCTCCGATGCGGCGCCCTGGGGGCTGTGGATCGGGTTCGACGTCATGTCCGGTGTCGCCCTGGCGGCCGGCGGGTTCGTCCTGGCCGGGATCGTCTACATCTTCGGCCTCGAGCGGTATCGACCGTTCGTGCGGGCGGCGATCCTGACGGCGCTGCTCGGCTACGCCGCTGTCGCCGTGGGCCTTTTGTACGACCTGGGCCTGCCCTGGCGGATCTGGCACCCGGTCATCCATTGGCAGTACCACTCGGTGCTGTTCGAGGTGGCGGCCTGCGTCATATTGTACCTGACGGTGCTGATCCTGGAGTTCCTTCCTGTCGTCCTGGAGCATCGGATCTTCAGGCACCGCCTGTTCCACACCGTTCTGAGCGCTCTCAAGCGGGTCTCGATCGTTCTGGTGATCGCGGGCATCGTCCTCTCGACCCTCCACCAGTCTTCGCTGGGTTCGCTCTTCCTGATCACGCCCTACCGGCTCCATCCCCTCTGGTACTCGCCCATCATCTACGTGCTGTTCTTCGTCTCGGCCGTGGCTCTGGGGCTGATGACCGTGGTTCTGGAATCTCTCTTCTCCAACTACTTCCTGGGCCACAAGCTGCACGAGCGGGAGATCAGAGGACTGGGTCTGGCGGCCTCGCTGGTCCTCTGGGCCTACGTGGCGCTGCGCCTCGGGGACCTGGCGGTCCGCGGGGCTTTGGGGATGGTCGTGGACGGTTCATGGCAGAGCTGGCTCTTCCTCTTCGAGTTGGGCCTGAGCGCCGTGGTCCCGGCTGCGCTGATGCTCCACAAGCCGACCCGGTCCCATATCGCGGGAGTCGGTACGGCAGCGCTCATGGTAGTGGGTGGAATGGTACTGTATCGCCTCGATGTCTCCATCGTGGCGTTCGCTCGTCCCGAGGGGGTGGCGTACTTCCCCAGCTGGGAGGAGTTCGCCGTCAGCTTCGGTATCGTCGCTGGCGGCATACTCATCTTCCTCTTCTTCGTGGAGAACCTGAACGTCTTCGACGACGTGAGAGGTCATCCCGAACCGGAGAAGCCCAGCTATGATCCGGCCACCCTCCATCCCTTACTCCCGAAGCGCCTCGCGCTGCCGAGGAGCTATTCGCTCGCCTTCCTGGTCGGAGCGGCCATCGCCCTACCCTTCCTGCCGCTGACCGGAGTCGAGCCCACCCCGGTACCCGTGCAGGGGCCTCGCATGGTCAATGTCATCATCCAAGAAGGCGATGAGGGCAACCCGCGCCATCTTGCCCTGGCCACCGCGTCCAGCGCGACTACCCGGGTCCTGATGATCGACGGCGATCGGGATGGGACCCTGGTCCTCTTCGATCACGACGACCATGCCGAGCGGCTGGGGGGCGACGACTCCTGCGAGACCTGTCACCACTTGTCCAAGCCGCTGGATCAGTACAGTTCCTGCTTCGAGTGTCACCGAGACATGTACGAGGAGCGTTCCGTATTCGACCACGAGATCCATGTGGCTCAACTGGGAGGCACTGACGGCTGCGTGGAGTGCCACAGCGCTGGCACAACGGTGAAGAGCTACGACACCATCACCGAGTGCGGCGAATGCCACCAACGTGAGATCGCCTCCAGGTCCTTCGTCGAAGCACCGGCGGAGCGCTGGGAAGAGGCGCTCGGCTACACCGACGCCATGCACAACCTCTGCGTGGCCTGCCATGAGCGGGAGGCGCTGACCAAGCCCGACCAGGTGCCCGAAACCCTGAACCGCTGTACGACGTGCCACGACGTGGATTGGCGCGAGGACGTCCGCCAAATGGCCCCCAGGAGGGAGGCGGCCCAGCGCGTGGCCGGAGACTCGAGGCCGTCGCACCCTGGCCCACGCGCTGCGAGGAATCCGGGATGACGGATGATCACGAAGTAGTCGATGAGTTGATCCAGGAATGGATCCGCTCCCATCTCTTCGATCAGGTCCCGATCGCGATCAGCATCATCGATCGCGATTACCGGATCGTCG
This sequence comes from Gemmatimonadales bacterium, assembly GCA_050050535.1. Classification (GTDB taxonomy): domain Bacteria; phylum Gemmatimonadota; class Gemmatimonadetes; order Palauibacterales; family KS3-K002. The sequence continues at coordinate 7,355 of JASFTY010000112.1, forward strand.
ACGCGAACCCACGCTTCGAGCAAATCTACGGCGCTTGGGAAGACCGCCCCTGTTACGAGGTCTACAAAGACCGTACGGAGCCCTGCCCCCACTGCGCCGCGGTGAAGACCTTCGAGGACGGCAAGGTCCGGGTCCGCGAGGAGGAGGGCGTGGTCGAGAACGGGGAGCGGATGGACTATCTGGTCCATATGGTCCCCGTCCGCGGCCCCTTCGGCAAGATCAGGTTCATCGTCGAGATGTCTACGGACATCTCACAGGTGAAGCGTCTGGAAAAGGAGAAGCGGGAGGCGGAGCGCCTGGCCGCGGTCGGCGAGACTGTGGCAGGGATCGCCCACGGTATCAAGAACGTGCTCATGGGCCTCGAGGGCGGGATGTACGCGGTCACCACGGGAATCGAGCTGGGCGATGACGACCGCATCGCCAGGGGGTGGACCGCGCTGGAACAGAACGTCGAGCGGATCTCCAAGTTCGTGAAGGAGTTCCTCAGCTTCGCCAGGGGACGCGCGACGGCCGTCGCCCTGGTGAATCCGAACCTCCCGGCGCCGCAGGTGGTGGAGCTGTTCCGCGAGCGGGCCGCTCAAGCCGGGGTTCGTCTGGAGGTATACCTCCAGCCGGACCTGGAGCCGCTGCCTCTCGATGCCGACGGCATCCATACCTGCTTGGCCAATCTGGTCTCCAACGCCATCGACGCTTGCATGGTCAGTGAGACCCAGCGCCAGTTCGTGGTGACCCTCACTTCCCGGTTCGAGGACGATACGTTAGTCTATGAGGTAGCCGACAACGGCCGCGGCATGGATTACGAGATCAGCAAGAAGATCTTCTCGAAGTTCTTCACTACCAAGGGATCCGACCGCGGAACCGGGCTCGGTCTCCTGACCACCAAGCGGATCGTCAGCCAGCACGGTGGCCAGGTCTCCTTTACGTCGACAGAGGGTGAGGGCTCCATGTTCCGCATCGAGTTGCCTCGCGAGAATCTCCCGCAGCCGCAGCCGGACTCGGAGGAGTGAGCGATGACGACGGACGATTCCGCGAACGAAAGAGGTGATGTCATGGTCCGACCCCAGGACAAGACCGTGCTCGTCGTCGACGACGAGCCCAACGTCCGGGACTACCTGGCCCAGATTCTCCTGGACGCGGGTTTCAACGTGGTCACCGCGAACGACGGAAGCGAGGCCATGGAGATGATCCGCCGCGATCCCCCGGACTTCATCTCTCTGGACCTGGTCATGCCCAAAAAGAGCGGCCACAAGCTGCTCTATGAGTTGCGCAGGGACAAGAAGCTCTCCAAGATCCCGGTGCTCATCGTCACCGCCCACGCCCAGGACGAGCTGGGCGCCAGCGACCTCAAGGATATCATGGACAGTCGGGTCATCTCCGGGCCGGGAGTCTATCTCGAGAAGCCCGTGAAGCCCCTCGACTATGTGCGAGCTGTGCAGCGCGCCCTCGGCATCCCGGAGACCCCGGCGGACGAGGACCGCATCAGCCTTCAGGAGGAACTCAAGCAGGCCCTGCCCGACGCCGAGCCCCACGCTCTTCGCCGGGCTCTGGAGGCTTTGAAGAAGAAAGGCGGCGCCTGACACTGCCCCTCGGCGCTAGTGATACGAAAGGATGAAGCACATGGCTAAAAAGATTCTTATCGTAGATGACGAGCCGGATGTCGTCAGCTACCTCGAGATGATCCTGCAGGATAACGGCTACGAGACGCTCACCGCTGCGGACGGGAATGAGGCCCTGGAGATCGCGCGACGGGAGAAGCCGGATCTCGTCAGCCTCGACATCTCGATGCCCGAAGCCTCAGGCACCCGCTTCTACGTCGAGCTGAAGAAGGACCCCGAGCTCTCTTCCACCCCCGTATTCATCGTCACGGCGGTTACGGGCTTCGGCGGCGACAAGTACGGGTACGAGAAGTTCATCAGCCACAGGCGACTAGTGCCACCCCCCGAGGGCTTCTTCCCCAAGCCGATCGATCGAGAGGAGTTCATCGCCAAGGTGAACGAACAGCTGGCTGACTGAGGGGGGCGTCCCGGCCTCTTGTAGTCCCGAGGTGTGACTCGATGTCTTCAGCGTGCGCCAAGTGCAAGAGCTTCGTCTGTCGCGTGGGCCGCGTCGACGCCGTCCCGGACAACTGCCCGATGAAGGCGGATTTCCCCGACTTCGCCGATCTCTACTCCACGCCCGAGGCACTGCGCCTGGCCCACCAATCGGCCATCCTGGAAGCTGTCGGCTACTGCCGTTGGACTCGGGTCCGCGAGATCGCGGAGTTCGCCACGCGCATGGAGTATGAGCGCCTGGGGATTGGATACTGCCCCGACATGGCCCGCGAAGCGCTGTTGGCCGCCACGTATTTCCGGGATCACGCGCTCGAGGTACGACTGCCGCCGCAGAAGCTCGACTGCGATCCGCTGGGGCAGGCCCAGATGCTCGCCGACGCAGAGACCCAGCTGAACGTCATCGCCGGCATGTGTGTACCGCACGAAGCCATCTTCATCCGTACATCGCAGGCGCCCGTGACAGCGCTCGTCGCCCGAGACGAGCGGTTCTCCCACAACCCTGCGGCATCACTCTACACCGCCGACAGCTACGCCCACAGCGAATTGTACGATCATCGCACGCGCCACAAGACGGCGGACTTCCGAGGCTCCGACATCGAGACGCTCGCCGAAGTGGCTCGCAAGTCCCTCCCGGACACACATGACACGTGGTGCCGGGTCAGAGAGGCGATGGAGTTCGCTCGCCAGCTCGGCGCCGCGCACATC
>JASFTY010000113.1:0-10109 GCA_050050535.1 Gemmatimonadales bacterium
CAGGACCGAAAGGAGGGACGACGATACGACGCCCACTGGAAGGGTCGTCGGCTCACCCTCCCCCAGCAGGGTCGCGCTGCCCAGGCGGTAGATAGCGACGTCGGTGAAGCTGCTCTGGCCCTCCCTCAGCCGCTGGAAGGCCGGCTGCGAGAAGGGGATCCGATCCCAATGCCTGGACAGCCTTTCGTGGGTTCGCCATTCGGGAATGGTCTGGCTGACCGTTACCAGCTCCTGCGGCCGGTGGAAGGGGAGCGGCCGCAACAGCACTCCCTCCACCACGCTGAAGATGGCCGTGGCGGACCCGATGCCCAGGCTGAGCGTCAGGACGGCGACGAGCGAGAACAGGGGGCGGCGCCTGAGGCTCCGGACCCCGAACCGAACATCCAGCAGCAGGCCATCCATAGCGAGACTCCCGCGGCTCCGATCCCGGCGGGAAGCTGTCGTCGAGGGTCGAGACGGTGGCTCGCCCTTGAATCGGGCCAGAAGCGCGAGACCCAGCCCTCGACGGGCATCCCATCGAAAGGCCCTGCGGGCGGAGCCCGCCCCCTCGGCCGTTCGCCTCAGCTCGTACCGCTCGCGAAGTTCGCTGAGCAGCACCTGGGCGTCGTCTTCTCCCAGAAAGCGGCGAAGCAGCCATCGCACGGCTGGGTTGACCCTGGGGCCGGGATCCCCTGCGGGCCCGATTCCCGCGCCGCGCTCCTCGTCGCTCCTCATCCTTCCTCCACCAGCTTCTCGATGCCCCGCCACAGCGCCACCAGGTCCCGACGCGTCCCGCGAAGCCGCTCCATGCCCGCGGCGGTCGGCCGGTAGTGCCGGCGCACCCGATCCCGCCTTCCCTCCGGCGCCTCCTCCAGGCGCGAGGCGAGGAGCCCTTTACCCTCCAGGCGCCGCATGGCGATGAAGACGGCGGACTGCGCCACCCTGCGGCCCGTGCGCGCTTCGATCTCCTGCGCGACCGGCACCGAATAGGCCTCTCCTCCAAGGCGAAGGATGGCCAGCATCACCCTGTGCTCCAGCTCTCCCAGCGCCTGCCTCGGCATCCGGATCTCCCGACTTGATTGACACGGCCTATCGTTGCTAGTGGGTTGGATACCAGGGCGGACCAGAAGGTTGGGAGCCCCTCGATTCTCCCGCAGCCCACCGTAGCGCCGGGTGAGCGGGCTGGGCTTCGCCCCCGCGCCCCTCCGGCTTTGCCGAAGCTCGTGCAGGCGGCGCTTGACAAGCCCTCTACTCTCCACTAGCTTGTACTCTGCAATGGAGAGTTATCTTGGATGAAGAGCCAGAGGGGTATCCCATGATACAGAACGAAATACAACAGGCCGAGCGCAGCACCTTCCACGCCGCCTACGACCTCGGGATCTGGGACATCATGATCGCGAGCGTCCTCTCGATGTTCGCCTTCGCGCCGCTGCTCAGCGACAGCCTGGGCGAGTTCTGGAGCTCGGCGGTCTTCGTACCGATCGTCGGGGCCGTCTACCTGGCGCTGTGGGCGGTGAAGCGACGGCTGCTGGTCCCGCGGGTCGGCGTGGTGCGGCTCGGCTCTTTCCGTCAGGCGCGCCTGCGGCGGCTCACCCTGGTGCTGCTGGCGATCAACGTCGTGGCGCTGGCCGCGGGCACGTTCTTCGCGCTCCGCTTCGACGCGGTGGGCGGGCTGGCCCCGGTGATCGTTCTCTCGCTGACCCTGCTCGTCGGCTTCTCGCTGGCCGCCTACTTCCTGGACATCCCGCGGTTCTTTCTCTACGGGCTGCTGCTGGCGGTCGGGCCCTTCGTCGGCGAGTGGTTGTGGCGCCGGGGTTACGCGAGCCACCACGGCTACCCCGTCGTGTTCGGGATCGCGGCGGCGGCCATCGCCGCGGTGGGGCTGATCAAGCTATTCGCACTGGTTCGCGATCACCCTCCGCTGCCCGACGGGCCGGCGGCTGGAGAAAATCGATGAGCGACGATCGCGACGACCGGGCGCCCGTGCCGCTCGACTGGATCGACCCGGTCATCCACGCGCCGGCGCGGCTGAGCATCGTGCTCCAGCTGTACGTGGTCGAGGCGATGGACGCCACGTTCCTGGTCAACCGGACCGGACTCACCTGGGGTAACCTCTCGACTCACCTGAGCAAGCTGGACGAGAGCGGCTACGTCGAGATCGAGAAGGAGTTCCGGGGCAAGAAGCCCTGCACGATGATCCGGCTCAGTAAGAAGGGGCGCGACGCGTTCCAGACCTATCGGGCCGGCATGCAGGAGACACTGGGAGAGCTCGAGCCATGAGATCGATGATATTCTCCCTGGTGACCGGCATCGCCCTGACGTTGCTGCTCCGGGCCCCGGCGCCTGCGCCCCCGCCCCCCGCGTCACCGAGCGCGCCGGGTGTCCTCGCCGCGGCGGCCCAGCCGAGCCCGGCCGAGGCGACAGCCGCCCGGGTCGTCGAGGCGCTCCGCGACAGCTTCCCCGCCCGGCTGGCCGGGCACGACGTCCGCCGCATCGCCGTCGCCGTCGTCGTCACCGCCGGCACGCACCGGTGCGACGAGTACGCGCCCGGCCTCTTCTTCACCTTCCGCGGCGAGGCCCTCGACCTCCTCGGCGACCAGCCCGCACTCCGGAACACGAAGTCCACGCGCCGGCCACAGTAGCTCGGGACAGGTCGCTGACGAGCCGTCCCGAGCATCCGCAACACACCCCGGGGGCGCGAACGGCGTCGACATTGTCGCGGCCACAGCGGCCACTTAGCTTGATGCGCTACACCCTGGAGACCCCGGTGCAAGGCTTGCCACTTCTCGGCCCACGAGCTGTCCTCCCCGCCCGCGCGGCCTCGCGCCGCGGCCCGAGACGAATCTCGCAACCCAGGTTGGAAAGGAGACCAAGGCGGTGAAGGAACCACTGACCCTGCAGGGCCACACCCTTCCGGTCCACGCGGTCGCGCCGACGCCGGACGGGCGCCACGTGGTCTCGGGCTCTGCGGACACGACGCTCAAGCTGTGGGACCTGGAACGCGGGAAGGAGATCCGCACGCTGGAGGGCCACAGCGGTTGGGTCCTATCGGTGGCGGTGATGGCGGGCGGCCTCAAAGCCGTCTCGGCCTCAATGGACGAGACGCTCAAGATATGGGATCTGGAGCGCGGGGAAGCGCTCCGCACCCTGGGCGGCCGGGCGCATCCCGTCTTCGCGGTCGCGGTAATAGGGGACGGCCCGTACGCTCTCTCGTCCGCGGAGGACCGCACGATCACGGTGTGGGATCTCGAGCGGGGGGAGGCGATCCGCAGTTTGCAGGGCCACACGGGTAAGGTCTACGCGGTGGCGGTGACGCCGGACGGGCGTCGTGCGGTCTCGGGCTCCGGCGACAAGACGGTCAGGCTGTGGGATCTGGAGCGGGGGGAGTCGATCTGCACTCTGGCGGGGCACTACGTGGAAGTCCACGCGGTAGCGATTACGCCGGACGGGCGCCGCGCGGTCTCGGGCTCCCGGGACGGGAAGATGAAGGTGTGGGATCTGGAGGACTGCGAGGAGCTCCGCGCCCTGCGGGGCCACACGCGTGGCATCAACGCGATATCGGTGACGCCCGACGGGCGCCACGCGGTGTCGGCCTCCCATGACACGAAGCTCAAGGTCTGGGACCTGGAGAGTGGGGAGGCGCTCGCCACGCTGGAGGGGCACGCCGACGGCGTCGTGGCGGTGGCGGTGACGCCGGACGGGCGCTACGCCATCTCGGGCGCCGGCTTCAAGGACGACACGATCAAGGTCTGGGATCTTTTCGATCTCACCCACCCTGAGACAAGGGGGCCGTCATGACCGCGCAAACGCCGGGCCCGGACGCCGCCGGAGCCGGCGGCCAGCAGACCTACGACCAGATGTGGGCGACGATGGTCGCGCATGCCGAGCGCGAGGGCAAGCCGGGCGACATCCACGGTGTCATCCAACTGCTGCGCGAGCGCGTGGCCAACAAACCGGACTTCGCCCCCGCGGATCTCCGCCAGGTCGGCGTGATCCTCACCCAGCTGGGCGGCGTGCACCATCGCAAGCGCGATGCCGACAGCATGACGGCCGCCTTCGACGAGGCCGACCGCATCTTCCGCGAGCTGGGCGAGACGCAGAGCCTCATCGACTCGCTACGCCTCAAGGCCGGCGCACTGCGCGAGCAGGGTCGCCTCGACGACGCGCTCGAGGCCTACCGCCAGCAGGAGACGCTGTGCCGCGAGCACGAGGACACGGCCAACCTGCAGCGCGCCCTGAGCGGCCAGGCGTCGGTCCTGATGGACCGCGGCGACGCGGACCGCGCGATGCCGCTGCTCGCCGAGCAGGCACGGATCTGTCGCGAGCTGGGCGACAAGCACGCACTGCTGGACTGCCTGTCGACGCAGGTTAAGATGCTGCACCTGCACGGCGATGCGGAGCACGCGGCCGAGCTGGCCGCTCAGCAGGAGGAGCTGGCCAGGGAGCTCGAGGACACGGACACCGTGGCCCAGACCCTATGTAACCGCGGGCTGCTGCTCCTGGCCCAGAACCAGCTGGACGAAGCGGCGCCGCTCCTGGAGCAGGCCGAGGGGCTGCTCCGCCAGGGCGGGGACCGGCGCGCGCTGGCCAACACGATCGGCAGCCGGGCGGTCCTGCTGATGACGCAGGGCGATCTTCCCGCTGCGCTGGAGCTGCAGCGCGAGGCGGCCGACCTCTGTCGGCAGGAGGGCGACGGCGAAGGGCTCGCCAAGGCGCTGACGATGCAGGCGTCCATCCTGGGCATGCAGGGCGATGCGCGGGCGGCGCTGCCACTCGTGCAGGAGGCTCACACGATAGCCAGCCAGCTCGGGCTCCAGGCGATGGTCAAGGAGATGATCCAGCCGATCCTCGATCAGGTCTCCGCCGCCGCACCTCCGTCGCCCGAGCCTGGGCCGGGCCGGGCGGCCGGCCCGGAAGAGGCGCTCGGCGCAGCCGGCGAACAGCGCATGGCGGAGGTGGCGCCCGGGGCACCGGCGCCGGACCTCATGCCGCCCGGCGACACCGATCTGGCCGGCATCCAGGACGACATGATCGCCGCCACACAGATGCTGTTCGACGGCCGGCGCGACGAGGCGCTCGCGCTCCTCGAGGACCTCTACGGGCGGGCGCAGCGCGCCGGACTCCACGGGTTCGCCGAAGGGACGATCCGGCCGACGCTCGAGCAGCTCCGGGGCGTGATGCAGGGCGGCGCCGAGGACGAAGAGGGCCGGCGCATGCTCGCCGACTACGAGGACTACAGCCGCAGGCTGGCCGAGTACAGGAGCTTGCCGTTCTTCAAACGGCTTCGAACCAAGCGGCCGCGCCTGCGCCGCGAATGAGCGGACCCGCCGCGCCTGCGCCGCGAATCAGCGGACCCGCCACGCCTCCGCCGACCGCGCGCTGAGGGAGACCAGCCGGTGAGCCCACCGTCCGAGACCGTGCGCTGGGAGAAGGTCTACATCTTCATCAGCAGCACCTTCAACGACATGCACGCCGAGCGCGACTACCTGGTCAAGCGGGTCTTCCCGCAGCTCGCCGACTGGTGCGAGGCGCGGCGCCTGCGGATGGTCGACGTCGATCTGCGCTGGGGCGTCACCGAGGAGGACGCGACGCGCAACGCCAACGTCGTCCAGGTCTGCCTCGGGCGCATCGACGAATGCCGGCCCTTCTTCCTCTGCTTCCTCGGTCAGCGTTACGGCTGGGTGCCGCGCGCCGCCGACGTCTCGGCCGAGACGCTGGCCCGCTTCCCGGGCCTCGAGGCGGCGGTCGCCGAGGCATGCTCGGTGACCGAGCTGGAGATCCTGCACGCGATCGCCCGGCCTTTCCATCCCGAGAGCCGGGTCGCCGGCCTCGGCTCCGAGGGTGCGCTGTTCTACCTGCGTCACCCGGCCTCGCTGCGCGGCGTGCCGCGCCAGCCCGCCTACCTCTGGCGGACCTTCAGCGACCGGGCCGAGCGCGACCCGGAACTGCGGCGGCTGCTGCTGGCGCGGCGGCGCCGGCTGCGCAGGGAGACGCTGCCGGCGACGGGCGCACCGCTGCGCGTCTACCGCTGCGCCTGGGACCCCGCCGCCCGCTCACCGGAGCTCGAGATCCCACTCCGCTGCCCCGCCGCGCTCCCGGAGAACGTCGACCGCTGGCGCCGGCTATGGCGCGATGTCGCGGCCGTCCGGGTGGACGGTCTCGAGGTCACCGAGCGGCCGGACGAGGCGGAACGGGCGCGCGCGTTCAACGAGCGCCTGACGGCCGGCCGGCTCGGCCGCTTCACCGTCGAGGACGAGCCGCTGGCGGCCTGCCTGCTGCGCGACCTGCAGGCGGCGATCGAGGCGCGCTATCCGGGGCGCACCGAGGTACGCGCCGACGACGATCTCGCGGCCGAGCTGAACCAGCAGGCGCAGTTCCAGTTCGTCGCCGGCGAGGGTTTCGTCGAGCGCGCGGGCGACTTCGACGCGCTCGACGACTATCTGGCGGGGCCGGCCGACCGGCCTCTCGTGCTGACCGCGCCCGGCGGCATCGGTAAGACGATGCTGCTGACACGCTGGGTCGAGCGCGCCGGCGCGCGGCTGGCGCGGACTCCGGCCGCCTCGCTCCTCTTCCGGTTCGTCGGGGCGAGCGACGGCTCGACCACGGTCGCATCGCTCCTCCATCTCCTGCTGCGCGAGCTGGGGCAGGCGGCCGGCAGGCCGGACTCGCAGGTCCCGACCGATCCGGTCGAGCTGCGCCAGGCCTGGCCCGAGTGGTTGGCGGAGGCCGGCGCACGCGGGCCCACGCTGATCGTCGTCGATGCCCTGGACCAGCTGCGTACCGGCCTCTCGGATCTGACCTGGATCCCGCTGCGACTGCCCGCGGGCGTCAAGCTGGTCGTAAGCTTCCGGCGCGACGCCGAGCGCGGCGCGGAGACGGTCGAGCGGTTCCGTCGCAGCGGCGCGCTGTTGGAGCAGGTTCCGCCGTTCGAGACCCTCGACGATCGGCGACGCCTGGTCCGCGCCTACCTGGCCCAGTACCTGAAGGAGCTCGACGAGTCGCAGCTGGAGGATCTGATCGGGACGAGCGGCGCGGCCAACCCGCTCTTCCTCAAGGTCGCGCTCTCCGAGCTGCGCGTCTTCGGCGCCTTCGCCAACCTGGCGGCGAAGATCGAGAGCGATTTCGGGACCACACCGGGGAGCGCGTTCCAGGCCGTGCTGCGTCGGCTGGAGCGCGACCCGGCCTATTCGCCCATCGAGCCCGACCGCGCGGTGCCGCTCGTCTTCGGGCTGCTGGCCCACGCCCGGCGCGGGCTCTCGACCGACGAGCTGGCGGCGATCCTCTTGGGCGCGCTCGGCCACGACAGCTCCGACCCCGCGGCCTGGGAGGCCGCGACCGACGCCGTCCACCTGCTGCTGCGCCAGGTCCGTCCCTTCCTGGCACGCCGCGAAGGCCGGTTCGACTTCTTCTACGAGACGTTCCGGCAGGCGGCGGCCGAGCGCTACGTCGCCGCTGACGACGCCGCCGGACTCGGCCCCGGCCCCGGCGCCCGGGCCGCCGCCGACTGGCACCGCCTGCTGGCCGACTACTTCGACGCGCTGCCGCTCTGGCTGACGCCGACCGCGGACTCCACCGCCCGCGAGCCGCAGCGCCGCAAGGTCGGCGAGCTGCCCTACCATCTCACGATGGCGGCCGACGCCAAGCGCCTGGCCAAGGTGCTCACCGACCTCGAGTTCGTCGAGGCGAAATGCGGCGCCGGCCTGAGCTACGACCTGCTGGACGATCACTACCGCGTGCCCGCCGAGCTGCGGACGCCGGCGCTCGAAGAGTTCGCCGAGTTCGTGCGCGCACAGGCGCACGTACTCGCCAGGTGGCCCGAGCTCACCTTCCAGCAGGCGGCGAACACGATCGCGCGGCAGAACCGCAGCGAACAGAGCGCGCCCGCCAAGGCGGCCGTCTACCGGCAGATCATGGGCTTCGAGGTCCGGCCCTGGCTGCGCCGACTGAACCCCGAGCCCGCGGCCGGCGCCTGCCTGATGACCCTCATCGGGCATGAGGGCTCCGTACACTCCGTCGCGGTGAGCCCGGACGGCGAGCGAATCATCTCCGCCGGCCACGACAGGACGCTGCGCGTCTGGGACTCGCGGACCGGCGGGCTGCTGGCGGTCGAGCACGGCGCGGCGCGCGAGATCGGAGCCATGGCAGCCCTGCCCGGCACCATGCTGGCCGCGGTCGCCGCGCCGGGCGGCCTGATCGCACTCTGGGACTTCGAGGCGCTCCAGCCGGCCGGCACGCTGGCCGGGCCCGCCGGCGGCGTCGACCACCTGGCGGTCGACCCGAGCGGCCGCTGGCTGGCGGCCGCCAGCTCGGCCGGCGTCGCGGGGCGCGGCGGCGCGGACCGCGCCGACACGCTGGTCGTCTACGACCTCGAGACGCGAACGGCGATCGACGTGGGTTCGGTGACGGCGCTGTTCTCGGACGTCGCCGTCGGGCCCGACGCCCGATTCGTCCTCGGCGCCGCCGGCGGCACGCTGCACGTCATCGACCGGGCGTCGCGCCGCGTCGTACACGAGCTGGAAACCGAGGGCGCGGGCCTGGCGTGCGTGGCGGTGACGCCGGACGGCGCGACCGCGGCGGCAGGCGCCTGGGGCGGCTCGATCCGGCTCTGGGACGCCGGCAGCTGGCGGCCCGCCCGGACGCTCTGGGGCATGCAGGGGATCGTGCAGGACCTCGCCTTCGCGCCCGACGGCCGCGAGTTCGTTACCGGCGGCCTGGACGGCACGCTCAAGGTCTGGGACCTGGCGTCCGGCCAGGCGCTCACCATCCTGCGCGGGCACACCGAGTCGGTCCTCGCCGTCGCCTACACCGCCGACGGCGACCGGGTAGTATCGGCGGGCGTCGACGGCACGCTGCGGGTCTGGGACCCCGGTTTCGACCGGCCCTACTTCCAGGCCGCCAGGGCGGCCCTGGCCGAGAAGGTCCCCGACGCGGCGGGCCGCCTGGGCGTCGAGCGCGCGGCGAAAGCGTCCGAGGAGATGCTCCACATCATGACCGCGCGCCGCAAGCACTGGAACTTCGTGACCGACCTGGCATTAACTCCGGACGGCCGACGCCTGGCGACGACGAGCATCGACGACCGGGCCCTCATCTGGAACATGGAGTCGGGCGACTGCGAGCACTGGCTGGAAGGGCACGAGCACGGCGCCTGGACGCTCGCGCTGAGCGGCGACGGCCGCCGCATCGCCACCGCCGACGCCGCGCTCACGCTCAGGCTCTGGGACCTGGAGCGCGGCAGCGAGCTGGCCGCACGCAAGGTCGGACCCAGCTCGACGCCCGAGCCGGCACCCGGCGCCTCGCTGCTCGAGAAGCTGAGCGACTGGACCCAGCGCCCGTTCATCTCACCGCTCATCTTCGCCGCCGCCGACACCCTGCTCATCTCGGCCGACAGCCAGGACCCCGCGATCAAGGCCTGGGACGCCGCGACCCTCGAGCCGCGCTTCCTGCTCGAGGGCCACACGTCGCGCGTCCGCGATCTGGCGGCGTCCGCCGACGGCCGCCGGCTGTTCTCGGCCGGCGAAGACGGCACGGCCATCGTCTGGGACCTGGAAGCGCGCCGGCCGCTCGCCACCACACACGGCTACGCCTGGGGCGTCCGCGGCGTGGGCGGCAGGGCGGCCGGGCTGCTGCCCGACGCGGCCCGCGTCGTCTGCGCCTGGGAAGACGGCACCTTGAAGATCATCGACCTCGAGACCCTGAGCGTGCTCGGAACGCTGGGCGACCCTGGAACCGACCGGATCCTCTGGCTCGGGATCTCGAGCGACGGCGCGCTCGTCGCCGCCGCGCGCCGCGCCACACGGATCGAGGCCTGGCGCCTGGCGGACGGCGGCCTCGTCTTCCGGCACGACTTCGACTCGGAGTTCGTCAGACTGGCCTGGGAGCGCAACGGCCGACTGCTCGCGACCGGCGGCCCGCACGAGGCGCTAGCGGTCTGGGACGGCGGCGCCGGCGGCGCCGCCGCCGCCCCGCTCGCCCGCTTCCCCGCCCAGGTCAGCCACATCGCCTTTCACACAGGCCGCATCGCCGCTGCCAACGACGCCGGCGACGTCTTCCTGCTCGAGCTGACCGCTCGCTGAGCGGACCAGCCCGCGCCGCCTCAGAGGATCAGGGCCGCGCCGATGACCAGCAGGCCC
>JASFTY010000114.1:0-10059 GCA_050050535.1 Gemmatimonadales bacterium
TATCCAGCACGCTGCATATCACTGAGCTCGACTATCACCCGGGCTCGGCAACGGCGTCTTTCACCGGCGGCAGCAGTGGCACCAGCGGCAGCCTGATCATCGGCGGCAGCGAGGCCTACTTTGGGAACGTGACCCTCTCTCCAGGTTTCATGCCCGACCCCCACTCGGTCTCCGTCACATCGGGCGGCAGCCTGGACGTGAACGACATGAATCTGGGCTCGGGCTGCGTCGGGTACGCCGCCAGCCAGCCGGACTTCATCCTGCACCTGTCCGGCAGCAGCGGTATGCTGCGTTTCTACGTCAACGGCGACGGAGACACGGGCCTCGTGATCAACGACGCATCCGGACGCTGGCACTGCGACGACGACTCGCACGGCGGCCTCAACCCCGAGGTCAGCATATACGATGCCCCGTCGGGCCAGTACGACGTGTGGGTGACCAGCTATTCGAGCGGCGAGAGCATCAGCGGCACGCTCTACGTCTCCGAGCTCGCGTCACAGGGCACGAAGAAGGGCGGCAAGTGAGCCGGGACGGTTGGGAGCGGATGGTCGAGCGAGACGATCCGCTCCCAGCCTCTCCACACCTCTCGCCATAGGACATTCCGGCCGCGGACCTCGGCTCCCCGCAGTCATCTTGACCGATCCAACCCCGCCCCGTGCTCCGTTCTCGAGGGCCCTTCCAAACCATCTGCTTGTAAGGTCTAGCCTTGCGCGAGCAGCTCGGCCGGGGCACGGAACTTGACCAGAGCGTACACCCTGCGAGCCGCTCGCGAGCGGCCCGGCAATACGTTCACCATCGGTCTCGAAGAACAGGGAGAGCACCCGAATATGAAACTCGACTCACGATTCAATACCGCCATAACCGCGGGCGCTGTCCTGGCGCTGACAGCTTTCGCTCTGGTGGCCGACGGCCACGTTCGCGCCGAGCCAATGGCCCGGGACGTGGCTTCCGTCCTGGAGCAGGGCGATATGCTCACGCGTCTTGGTCGCTTCGACGCGGCGCGCACGGTCTACGAAACCGCGGCGGAGGCCGTTCGCAGCGAGGGCCGCCTGCCGGACCGCGAGCTACGGCGCATCGCCAACGCCTATTATTTCGAGGGGCTGTACAGAGAGGCCTCCGCCACGCTGAAGCAGCTGGCCGATGAGGCTCGGACATGCAATGACTCGAACGCCGAAGCGCTGGCCATAGCCGACGCGGTCTGGATGAGCGTCCTCGCAGGTAGCGCGGAAGAGGCACAACTGAGACAGCAGCTGCGAGCGCTCGCACGTTCATCCGTTCTCTCCGAGGGCGTACTCCACGCCATCGGCTCCGACCCGGCTGGAGACTTCCGGGTCTTCGCGCCGCACATCACGGTAAGCTGAGCGACTCGGCCCTTGCGGCCGCAGCTCGCCAGCAAGACGGAGAAAGGCTCGCCGGTCTACGGCGAGCCTTTCTCTATCTCGTGTGGACAGGCAACCCTGTAGGTACGACACTCGTCACATAATCAGCCCGCCGTGCTAGCCTCGGCCGTCTACCCGTAGGGAGAACGCCGATGAAGCGCCGACCGTACGCGACGCACCTCGCGACCCTGTCAGTCGTGCCAATCCTCGTCTTGGCTACCCCACCCTCTCTCGCGGCGCAGTCGGTATTCGAGTCAGCGGAGAGTGGAGATGCCAGCGCCGTCCGTGAGTTGCTCGCCGACGATCCCGACCTCGCAGCTCGAACGGACGCACGAGGACGAACTCCCCTGCACGTCGCCGCGGCTCACGGTCACCTCGAGGTCTGTGCGGCGCTCGCCGATGCGGGTGCCGAAGTGAACGTCGCGGACGAGGACGGCGAGACACCACTCCACTCGGCGATTCGGCGCAATCGGCTAGCCGTCGCCCGCTTCCTGCTCGAGCGCGGCGCCGACACGGAGGGGCGGAATGTCAGGGGCCGCACACCACTCCTGCTGGTGGCCAGGGAGACGGGCAACATCGAGATGGCGCGGCTGCTCGTCGGCGCCGGCGCCGACGTCAATGCTACGAGCCGCTACAACGAGACGCCGCTCGATCTGGCAGCCTGGCGAGGTTTTCGCGGCCTGGCCAACCTGTTCCTCGATGAGGGGGCCAGGGTACCCAGCGCCGGGACCTGGGCGGCGCAATCGCTCGTCATGCTGAGCGCGGAGAAGGGTCTCGAGCGCCTCTTCGTGCTGCTCGCCGACTCGGGCATCGACCTCACCATGCGCAACGACAACGACGGCTCGCTGCTGCACTCGGCCAGCCAGGGCGGCTCGGCGGTGATCGTGGCGCGTCTGCTGGGGCTGGGCTTCGACGTGAACGAGCGCGACCGCTACGGGCGCACGCCGCTCCTGTACGCGGCAGAGCTGGGGCGCGAGGACGTAGCGCAGACGCTTCTGGAGCGGGGCGCCGACATCGACGCACGCAGCCTGGCCGGCGAATCGGCCTATAACACCGCCGAGGCCGTCGGCCGCGAGGCGATGGCGCGCTTTCTGGCCGCGGCCGGCGCCAGCACCGAGCCGCACAGCTTCCCCGTCCTCGAAGGGCCGTACATGGGTCAAACGCCGCCCGCCGCGGGTGCGCCGCCGGCACTGTTCGCCCTGGACATCGTTTCCACCCATCGCTTTCAGCACGGGACAGTCGCGTTCTCGCCCGACGGCACCGAAGCCTACTGGTCGACCGAGCTCGCCCTGCCCGACTCGGGCTACTCGACCGGGATGACCGTCTTCTCACGGATGATCGACGGCCGCTGGTCGGAGCCGGCGCCGGCGCCCTTCTCGCGCCTCGGCTGGGGTGACGACGTGCCATTCTTCGCTCCCGATGGCCAACGACTGTACTTCCTGTCCACTCGGCCGACCGGAGAAGAGGAAGGCGGACAGGCGGAGCGGATCTGGTACATGAACCGCACCCCGCACGGCTGGTCCGAGCCGCAGATTATCGAAGGCGGACCCAACACGCTCGATCTCCACTGGGAGTTCTCGGTGGCGGCCGACGGTAGCATCTACGCGCCCGGCGACGGCGACATCTGGGTCTCCCGACCCGTGGACGGCATCTATCAGGCGCCGCAGAACCTAGGCGCGCCGGTCAACAGCGATGCCGGCGAGGGCGCACCGTTCATCGCTCCCGATCAGAGCTATCTCATCTTCATGCGCGCTGGCCACGACGAGAACCTAGGCTATGTGGACCTGTGGATCAGCTTCCGGGACGAGTCCGGCGGCTGGACTGCACCGGTGAACCTCGGGCAGCCGGTGACCAGCGAGGGCAATGAGATCTGCCCCATCGTGTCGCCCGACCGAAGGTACCTGTTCTTCAACAGCAACCGCGTCGGCAACGACGACAACTACTGGGTGGACGCGAGCTTCATCGAGGAGTTGAGGCGCGAGGCACTTCGCTGACCACCTCATGATGCGGAGTACCGACTCGTCGTCCGGACCGGCGAGCGCGACGCGTACTCGGGCCGCGTCTTCAGCCTGCGAGCACCGCGGCTCGCTCGTCGAGCTCCCTCCGGATGGCAACCACAGTCTCTCCCGGTACGTCGTAGAGCGCCGCGTATCGTTCCCAATCGGCTAGGGCGCCCCGGGTCTGTTCCAGCATGCGGCCCGGTTTCTTGATGTCGAAGAGCTCCGCCACGGCCTTTAGGTCGGCCTCCCGGATACCCGACATCTTGTCCTGCACCCTCATCTGATGGTCGGCCGTCCAGCGCTGGCCGTGGGCGAACGTGACGTCGTAGGCAGGCGTGAGCGACCACTCGCCGGTCGGGCGCATGTGGAACGAGAGGTTCTTGACGTGATCGTCCTGGTTGACGGCCAGCACGTTGAACACCATGCGCCGATAGGCCTGCTCGATAGCGTCGTACGCCATCCCGAGCCGAAATACCGTGCGCAGATACTCCTCGTACGAGCTGGCTCCCGGCTCGTTGTAGTCGACATGGATCAGGCCGCCGAAGGTGTGCTGATGTAGGCGGCTGCCCTCCAGGAGGTCGAACCGGCGCACCAGCAGGTGGGCGTAGCCGTCGGACTCGAGGACGTCGATCTCCGACATCTCGACACCCGCCGCGACGGCCATGTCCGCGTAAGCGGCCTCGACGCGGTTGTAGGCCTGTGGCGGACCGAGCTCGCCCGGCGCGCCGCTGCCGCCGACGCCGTCGAACTTGAGGATGCACGGCACTTCGCCGGGCTCGAGCGGAGTGACCCCCGATCGGATCGACCCGCTCTCGGGATCGTAGTGGACGATCGCCTTGGGCCGCCGGCCGCCCGCCGAGGAGCCGATCCGGTAGATCTCGGGGATCGCCACCTCCGGCTCGCCGCGTATGATCCGACGAGCGTCGCCAACCAGCGCGGCGATCTCGAGCGACTCCTGCTCAGCGGCACGGATGGGTAGCGCCTCCGGCGGGTGAAAGGTCAGTGCCCCGAGGGCCCGCTCGCCCACGTAGAGAAGCCTCTGAACCGGACTCATCGCCCGCTCGGCCTCGCCCCGGGCGGCATAGTACGCTCGAATGACCCGGTTGCCGAATGCATCGGGCAGTGCGTCGGCCAGCACGCCGGGCAGTCCTTCGAAGGCGGGCTTGCGGCGCAGCTCCTCGAAGCTCTGGGGGCCGGCCAACTCGGCCGGGAGGTGGATCGGGGAGATCTCGAGCCCTTGGCGACGAAACTCGCCGGCGTACTCGAACACGATGCGGCCGCTCTCGAGCTCGACGACCGCGCCCACCGTCTCGCCCCACAGACGCACTTCCGCCTCGGCGCGCACCTCCGGCGGATCAGCCACCCGACCGCTCCTGGCGCTCGCGCAGCCGTGCCATGGGAGACAGCTCGAGTGCGGGAATGAAGCTCTCGAGGGCAGCCAGCCGTCCGTAGACGCGGAGCAGCCGGACCAGGGTAAGGAGGGTGGGGTTGTCCCCCTTCTCGGCCCGGTGGAGTGTGCTGCGGGAGAGGCCGGCGCGTTCTGCCGCCTCCGCCTGGGTTAGGCCCCGAGCCTTTCGGAGCGCTACCAGGCGCTCGCCGATCACCTGCATGAGCTCCCGGTCGGTGGCCGTTGTGTAGCTTTTATCGTACATAGCGTTCCCTGCAGCCTAATTGTGTTGCTTTTATCATCCAGATCAAAGCTAGTGAGCAAGGGGCTCTCACGCAAGGGCTATGTCGCTTTTATCAGACCGACAGCCGCCGCGGTCGGGTCTCTGTATCATATTTGCAGCACTCTTCGCCCCTTCCCGCGCGGCCGGGCTCGTCCGCCAGGGCGTGAAGTAGTGTCCGGCGATACAGAGCAGGCGCAAGCTGAAGGTGCCCCAAGGATCAGGGAAGAAGTCAGCGACCCCAACTCGCGGATCGGCGCAACAGACACTCAGCCCGCTGCTCCGGGGAGACGGTCTTCCGCCTGTCCTCCGCGCATTACATGGACACGATCAAGCACCGGGACAGCGAGAATCGAACCCGCGACCTCCATGACATAGTCAGCGCTCGGAGGGTGCCCAGGCACGGGCTGCGAACGACGGCAGGGAATCGGGACGGCGGGAATCGAACCCGCGACCTCCTGAACCCCATTCAGAACAGGAAGCAGGTCAGATACGACAAGATGTAGCATTCACGCGGTGTTCTGGGCATCGGTGTCGTAACTCGGGGCTCCACTTGAGCACAAAGTAGCATGAAACTCACAACAAAACTCACAACACGGCCGAACGGACGGACCAGTGACATCCGGCAGTGCCAAGCGTAATGACCACCGGCCAGAGCGTCGACATGAACGGGCGGACGCCTGGCCCCTCTTCTTTCCTCGCCCGTGCCGCGCGATGAGAGATGTCTCGAGCAGAGCGGCGGGTCTCGGAACGAAATCCCTGCAGGTTGCCGGAAGCGCCCCTGCGCAACGTCACTGGCTAACAGGCGACCAAGCCGGCCGAATGTCGTTGGCCGGATCGTTCGTCAGTCTCACCGGGTTCGACCCGTCAGCGTCCATCACGTAGATCTCATAGTTACCGTCGCGGTGGCTCGTAAAGGCGATCTTCGCGCCGTCGGGCGACCAGGTGGGATCCTTATCGCTACCCGGGTCGTTCGTCAGTCTCACCGGGTTCGAGCCGTCGGCCTCCATCACGTAGATTTCATAGTTGCTGTCGTCGCGGGCGCTCATGAAGGCGATCTTCGTGCCGTCGGGCGACCAGGCCGGCTCCCAGTCAATGTGCGGGTTGTCCGTCAATCTTACCAGGTTCGAGCCGTCGGCGTCCATCACGTAGACCTCTGGGTTATCGTCGCGGAAGCTCGAGAATGCGATCTTCGTGCCGTCGGGCGACCAGTCCGGCATCCAGTCAATGCGGAAGTTGTCCGTCAATCTCACCGGGTTCGAGCCGTCGGCGTCGATGACGTAGATCTCCAGATTGCCATCGCGGTGGCTCGTAAAGGCGATCTTCGTGCCGTCAGGCGACCAGGCCGGCTCGTTGTCCCAGTCCGGGTGGGTCGTCAGTCTCACCGGGTTCGAGCCGTCGGCGTCCATCACGTAGATATCGTAGTTGCCCCCGTCGCGGCTGCTCGAGAAGGCGATCTTCGCGCCGTCGGGCGACCAGGCGGGGCTTTCGTCCTCTGCCGGGTCGTTGGTCAGTTTCACCGGGTTGGCGCCGTCCGCGTCCATCGCGTAGATCTCCCACGTGTCAGCGTCGCGGAGGCTCTGGAAGGCGATCTCCATGCCGTCAGGCGGAGGCCCGTCAGGCGGCGGCCCGTCTACGCCCGTCACATCGTCCCCACAGCTGACCAACGCCAGAGCCGCGGCGATCAGCATGAATGAAATCGACCTTCTCATCAGAGACCTCCTGCGAAGCGGCCGGGGGAGAAGGAACGGCGAGATGTCGCTGCGGCTGGAACCTAGGGTGCGCCAGCGTGAGCGAAGGCGGGAGTACTGCCTACTGCTACGGCCGAGGCTCTTCTTACCTGTGGGACTGCTGTACCAACCCCTCAGCCCCTCCCCAACATTTTTAATTATGCCGCCCTGGCCCCAGGGAGCGCAAGCGATATCCACTACCCGCATGTCGGAAGCGTTCGACATGGTCAGACAGCTCATGGACCGCGAGTTCAGGTTCAGGCCGCGGAGCACGGCAGGAGCGAGCCGCAGATCCGCCGGCTCATCCGTCACGGCAAGCTCACAGCCGTTCGTGAAGGCCCGCTGGTCGACCTCCCGGCCGTCGAACTCTCCAAGACCAAAGGGAGGCGGCCGTGGGCCCGAACACGAGCGGCGTCGATCTCTTGTCCCCGCGGCACTCGTATCTCGGGTTGTTGCCAGAGACCTATGTGACAAACGAGTCGGCCCCCTCCCTCTCTGTCGGAGGGGGCCGAGGTTGCCCGACCGAGCTGTGCGTCATTTGTTGAAGCACTCCTCCGCAGATTCTGTCACGGTGATATAGCTGGTCTCCCACTTACCACTCACGCCATCACTCACGTAGAGCCTGAGGAGAAAGCCCTCCGAACCCGTGTCCACGTTGACATACTGATTCGAGCCCAAATAGTAGTAGTATTTATACCACCCGTATGTATAATTGCCGGTGCCGCCACTGACATCGGCCGTCCATAGACAGTAGTCATCCGGGAGAACTTCGGTCGGTCCATCAATCTCCACATCGAGCGGAAAGTAGGTCGTGTCATAGTCCTCATCCCAGGTCTCATCCGAAGTCCGACGCGCCTTCAATTTCCACTGGATGGGTCCCGCGTAAGCCGCGGGATCTAAGTAGACCGAGGTGTCCTTCTGGCTGGCAAACAGCTCCCAGCCTTCGCCAGGATCCTTGCGCTGCCACTCCCAGTTATCCGCGCCGTCTGATGTATTGCCTTCAAGGTCGTACGTTCCGGCGGAGTCCACTAGTTCCGGAGCAGTGGCAGTCACCTCAAACGTTTCGAGAATTTCCTCCGCCCACTTAGCCGCTTTCCAAGCGTTTACCAGGCCGTACCCGTAGGTAGTGTCGAAACCGGCCGGTCCGAGATCCGTCGCCGTTCGGCGAAGGAAATTCCTAATCGTATCATTGGTGAGGTCCGGGTTCTTGTCTATCATGAGCGCGACCACGCCGGTGACGTGCGGAGCAGAGAACGACGTCCCGCCAGTGGTCGTGTATCCGCCGCCAATATACGTCGTGTAGATGCTCTCTCCCGGCGCCACGACTTCGAGGCTATCGCCTTGGCCCGACCCAGGAGCGACCTCATAATCGTCATCGACGGACCCGACCGCGATGACTTCGTGGAGGTACGCCGGGAATTCGACAACACCGTAATTACCTGCCGAGCCCACGACAAAGATTCCGTTATACCAGACGGACTTGATGGCATCCGTCAAAGCCGTGCTCACCGTGTCCCACGTGCTAAGGTTGATGACGTCAACACCCTTGTCGTCGCCCCATTCGAGTCCGCATATCGTACCGTCCGTATAGTTCTTGTAGTCGCCGTCCTTTGCGCTATACAGGTCGACCAGGTGGGAGACGCCCTTCACACCTACCGAATTATTCGTTGCGGCGATGACGCCGGCGGCCATGGTGCCGTGACCGTAACAATCGTCAGGGTCCCCCTCTGGGCACTCTGGGGGTGGGCTACTGTCGCTCGCGCACCATTTGGCGTCGACGATACTGAGATCCTCATGGTCGTCGTCGATACCACTGTCGATGACGAGAACCTTGACTTGCCAGCCCGTCGCTCCCTCTGACCAAGCCTCAGGCGCGCCAATGCTATCGACGCCCCAGGGAATTTCCTGCGTAAGCCGTCGTCCCGGAAAGATCGGTTCAAGATAGTCGACGAACGGAAGATGGCGAAGACTCCGGACGTCCTGCGGAGCGATCGTGGTTACGACCGCCGGTATCAGCCGGTACTCTCGCTCAAGCTTGAGACCTCGAGCGAGGAGTGCGGCCTTCGCATCTGCGATCACCTCGGCCGCGACGATTACCTGCCCTTTCGTGTTGACGCCCCGAACGGCTCCGGGCTTCTTGATCCCGATGAAGACGCGCCCGTTCGCATCTTCGACTGCTCGTGTGAGCTCTTCGTCGCTCATGCGGCTCCACTGTGTGTTGACTGGTTCGACTGGAGCGGCCCCCTCGGGCACCACGGACCACTCCTCTGAGGTCACCGGTCTGGTGGGAAGCTTCTCCTCGGCGCATGCCGTGACGACTACGGCAGCAGCGAGTATTCCCGCTATTCGGTTGTACGTTAGCATCTCGACCTCCCAGCGTTGTGAACCCTAGAGATTCAGCTGATCCCACCTGCAGAACGAACAAAGCGTCAGTAGAGCCGCCAACGGTGACGACCCGTGAGGGCAGTGACAGGCTAAGACCGGAGGGTGAGATATTCCCGTGCCTCGGAGGAAGTGCGGCTGCCAGAGCCGGATGACGAGTCGGGAAGGAACTGCACATACTACCTGCTGCATTAGTGCATTAGTGCATTACTGCTTTGGCCAATCTGTACAGCGACTACCGCTCTACCGGTTGGCCCCGCGCGACCAAGCCGGCCATACGTCGCTGGCTGGGTCGTTCGTCAGTCTGAGCGGGTTCGAGCCGTCGGCGTCCATCACGTAAGTATCATGGTTGCCCCCGTCGCGGCTGCTCGGGCCCGTTCTACAGGAATCGGCAAGTCGTGCCGTCCACAATCAAGGCCATGCTTGCTACTGGACTCCCTCATTGTGCTCCAACCAACGGGGACGCCGCTCTTGAGGCCTCAACGCCATCGTTCATTGACTCGTTGATGCAGGGTGCCGGGCTGCGCGAGCTTCGAAACTGGGCTGTCCCAGGTGCAGGTCCGGGTGGCGTTTTGGAGGGCCGCGTGGCGAGTATTCCTGTGCAGTCAAGCCGGCCCCGAACGCTGCTGTTAATCCATACGGCAGTATGCTCCGACTTGCCCGCCGTGTCAACGCAGAACGCGTACTAAGAATTGCCACACCGAGGCGTGTTCCATTGGCCATTCCTGCGCCCTGGGTGGCCCTCTAGGCACGGATGAGGTGTCGGCCACGTAAATCCACAACACAACGAGCTGCCTGAGGTAGGTTCAGGGGGGTGGCCAGTCATTGGTGCGGCTAAACCACTGCTGCAGCCAGTCGATCGTGGAGAAGCGGTGGTCCGCATTCTACCCGAACCCGCGGA
>JASFTY010000115.1:0-10044 GCA_050050535.1 Gemmatimonadales bacterium
CGCTATGGTGCTACCTCCCCAGATCCCAGTCTGGCAGGCAGCCTTGGGGATCTCCTTCGGGATCGTCATCGGGAAGGAGATCTTCGGTGGCGTGGGGAAGAACTTCGTCAACCCGGCGCTCGCCGGCTGGGCCTTCCTCTACTTCGCCTATCCGGCAGGGATGTCTGGAGACGCGGTCTGGGTCGCAGTCGATGAATTCAGCCGGGCGACACCCCTGATGGTGGCAAAGACCGGCGGAGTCGCGAGCATCTTGGCGGAAGGATTCAGCTGGATGCAGTCGTTCCTCGGGATCGTCCCGGGGACCCTCGGCGCCGAGTCGGCGATGGGGAGCCTGCTCGGAGCAATCTTCCTCATATACGTGGGTGTGGCCTCCTGGCGTATCATGGGTAGCGTGCTGATCGGCGCCGTCGGGACAGCGCTTCTCTTCAATGTCGCAGGGAGTGCCGATCTTCCGATGTCCGCCGTGCCGTGGCACTGGCACCTCGTCCTGGGGAACCTCGCGTTCTGCGCGGTCTTCATGGCCACCGATCCGGTCAGCGCGGCACAGACTCACCGCGGGCGCTGGGTCTACGGCCTGCTCATCGGTTTTCTGACGGTCTTGATTCGGGTCCTGAACCCAGCGTTCCCCGAGGGCGTGATGCTGGCGATCCTATTCGGCAACCTCGCGGCCCCGATCCTCGATTACGCGGACATGCGGCTCAACGTGAGACGAAGGGCAATGCGTGATGCCGGAGCGTGACGCGGCGGACCCGGGCAGCGCGGCAGCTCTTCCGAAGCGACACGGCGAGAGCGCAGCGAAGACCTTTCTGGTGGCCTTCGTGATGGCCCTCGCCGCAGGGCTCATCGTTGCCGGCAGCTCGCTGCGGCTACGGCCGATTCAGGCTGCCAACCAAGACATCGATACCCAGAGAAACGTGCTCGAAGTCGCAGGTATCGAGTCGGTGGACGGCGTCCGCCGGACGTTTCTCAGGCAGGTCCGGGTTCGGATGGTCGACCTGGAGACCGGCGAGTACACGAGCGCCGCCGATCCGGTCCAATTCGACCCGCAGGCAGCAGCGCGGGACCCCGAGACCAGTCGGAATATCCCGAAGGAAGCCGACATCGCAGGGCTCGGGCGGCGCGAAGACTACGCGCGTGCATACCTCGTCCAGGAAGACGGCGACCTGAAGGCGGTTGTGCTTCCCGTCAGGGGTCGCGCCTACAGCGAGATGTCGGCGCTGCTCGCCCTGGCGAGCGACGGCAACACTATCATCGGATTCAAGGCCTACGAGCACGAGGAGACACCGGGACTCGGTGGGCGGGTGGACGACCCGGCGTGGCGGGCACGCTGGGAGGGCAAGGCGTTACGGGACGAACTCGGCCGGCTGCGTCTCGAGCTGAGCTCGGAGCCGGCCGGGCCTGACAGCTTGTACCGAGTCGATGCGATTACGGGCGCTACGATCACCAGCCAGGGTGTGCAGAATATCGTGCGCTTCTGGATGGGTGAGTACGGCTTCGGCCCGTTTCTGTCGCGGCTGAGACAAGGAGACGAACCTTGAATGGCGAATCGAAGAGGATCCTGCTCGACCCGTTGATCGAGAACAACCCGCTTGCCCTGCAGATGCTCGGCATTTGCCCGGCGCTCGCCGTGACGACCCAGGTGTCTGCGGCCCTCACAATGGGCATCGCGGTCACTGCGGTGCTCGCCTGCGCAAGCGTCGTCATTAGCCTCATCCGACGCCAAATCCCCACCAGCATCCGAATGATCATCATGATGACGGTGATCGCCACGCTGGTGATCGTGGTGGACCAGATGCTCAAGGCCTACATGCCCGAGATGAGCCAGCGGCTCTCCGTGTTCGTCGGCCTGATCATCACGAACTGTATCGTGTTGGGACGCGCGGAGTCCTTCGCCTCGAAGAACCGTCCCTGGCCGAGTCTACTCGACGGACTCGGAAACGGCCTGGGCTTCGCGCTCATCATCCTCCTAGTCGGCTCGGTGCGAGAGCTGCTCGGTTCGGGAACCCTACTCGGCCAACCCATCTTGGCATCGAGCGCCGAGGGTGGCTGGTACGTCCCCAACGGTCTCATGCTGCTCCCGCCCAGCGCGTTCTTCGTTCTCGGCGGACTGATCTGGCTGCTTCGCACCTGGAAGCCCAGTCAGGTCGAGAAGCCGGAATACCAGATCCACGAGGTGCACCGTAGGGAGATAATCTGATGGGGAACTACCTGAACATCTTCACGGCCTCCGCGTTCGTCGACAATCTCGCGCTCGCGTTCTTCCTAGGAATGTGCACCTTCCTCGCGACCTCCAAGCGGGTCGATACGGCTCTCGGAGTAGGTATGGCAGTCATCTTCGTGCAGACCATCACAGTGCCGGTCAACAACCTGATCCATAACTACCTGCTCGAGGGAGGTGCCCTGGACTGGGCCGGCCTCGGCCAAGTGAACCTCAGCTTCCTCAGCCTTATCGTCCACATCAGCGTGATCGCGGCCATGATCCAGATCCTGGAGATGGTACTGGACCGATTCGCGCCGGCGCTCTATAGCACCCTGGGTATCTTTCTGCCACTGTTGACGGTCAATTGCGCCATTCTGGGAGGCACGCTGTTCATGGTCCAGCGGTCCTACACGTTCGGGGAGAGCGTCGCTTACGGCTTCGGCACCGGCTTCGGCTGGGCGCTGGCCATCATCGGCCTTGCGGGAATCCGCGAACGTCTGAAGTACAGTGATGTCCCGGACGGCCTTCAGGGCTTACCGATCACCTTTGTCATCGTTGGGCTGATGTCGCTCGGCTTCATCGGCCTTTCAGGCATTCAATTCTGATCGAGCACGGCCGAGAGGCGAATGTCGGGGATCCAACCGTGTTAGAGCTTGCAGTTGCCTTGGCTGTCTATATCGGAGTCATCCTGGCACTAGTCTGCCTCATCCTGATTGCGCGATCAAAGCTCGTGTACAGCGGGCCGGTCCGGATCCTAATCAACAATGAAAAGACCATCCAGGTGCCGGCGGGCAACAGCCTGCTCACGACGCTGGCGAACGCCGAGTTGTTCATTCCTGCACCCTGCGGAGGCAAAGGCTCGTGCGGGCAATGTCGTTTGAAGGTTTTCGAAGGTGGCGGCTCGATTCTGCCTACCGAGCGCTCACTCATCACACGGCGCGAGGCTCGGCAGAAGGTTCGATTGGCCTGCCAGGTGATGGTGCGCGAGGACATGAAGATCCAGGTTCACGACGACGTTTTCGGCGTCCGCAAGTGGACCTGCCGGGTCGTTTCGAATCGGAACGTTGCGACCTTCATCAAGGAAACGGTGCTCGAGCTTCCACCTGGCGAGGAAATGGAGTTCCGCGCCGGCGGCTACATCCAACTGGAGTGCCCACCACACGAGGTGCGTTACCGTGACTTCGATATTGAAGATGAATACCGCAGCGAATGGGACCGCTACGGTCTGTGGAGGTACGAATCGGTAGTGAAGAAGCGGACCATGCGCGCCTATTCGATGGCGAACCACCCTGGTGAGAAAGATGTGATCATCCTCAACGTCCGCATCGCGACGCCGCCGCCCGACAAACCGAAGGCGCCGCCGGGGATTGTTTCATCTTACATCTTCGGGCTCAAGCCGGGCGATGAGGTCGTGATCTCAGGACCGTACGGCGAGTTCTTCGCCAGAGACACCGACAAGGAGATGGTATTCGTCGGCGGCGGCGCCGGGATGGCCCCGATGCGCTCCCACATCCTGGACCAGCTCAAACGTCTGCATACCAAGCGCAAGATCACCTTCTGGTACGGGGCTCGGAGCAGGCGCGAGATGTTCTACGTCGAGGATTTCGACCGCCTGGAGAGCGAGCACGAGAACTTCCAGTGGCTCGTCGCGCTCTCAGATCCCAAGCCCGAGGACATGTGGCAAGGACACACCGGATTCATTCACGAAGTTCTCTACGAGCTCTACGTGATAGACCATCCCGAGCCCGACGACTGCGAGTACTATCTCTGCGGGCCACCGCTGATGAACGCGGCAGTGATCAAGATGCTCGAGGACAACGGCGTGGATCGGGATAACATTATGCTGGACGACTTCGGCGGGTGAGGTTCGGTCGGCTATGTTCGCCGCGTACTGATCGACGTGATTGGCATATGGAGTGAAAACTATGGCAACGGTGGCACTGACGCTGACGATCGTAGCACTGGCCATACTGGCGATGGCAGTCGGAGTGCTGCTCGGCAGGCCCCCCATCCGGCGAGGCTGCGCCGGTCTGAGCGGCCTTCCAGGAGTGGCCTGCTTCTGTTCCAACCCGTGTGAGCGGGAGGAGCGCAACGGAGCGGAGGCCGAGTCCCGGCACCCGGGTCCCCCGCCCGCTTCGCACGCACGGAGGAGCTCATGTCCAGACCGGTGAGCATAAAGGACTACATGTCGAGAGACGTGGTCACGGTATCGCCACAGACGGACATCATGGAGACTGTACGCCTCCTGGTCGCGCGTGACGTCACGGCCATGCCGGTGGTCGATGATCGGGGCGACCTTGTCGGGATGATCTCGGAGAGGGACTGTCTGCAAATGCTGCTGCAGGCCAGCTACTACGGTGAGAAGGGCGGCAAGGTCGGCGATTTCATGAGCCCGGGTGTTGCGAGTGTCCATGCGGATGACAGCCTTCTCGACGTCGCTAAGCTGTTCGTCGATAAGCCGTACAAGCGTTATCCCGTAATGGGCAACAACCATCTCGTCGGCATCATCAGTCGTCGCGACCTGATGCAAGCGCTCCTGCGGCTGTGGGGGTGATTGCGGGGGACGGATATGTGGCAGATCGACGAGGCCGCGCTGGAGGCGATCAGCATCGGTGCCGGGATCCTGGGGACCGGCGGTGGCGGAAACCCGTACATCGGGATGCTGCGGGCGCGGGAGCTGGTTCGGCAGCACGGGCCGGTGAACGTCCTGGGCCTGGAGGAGCTGCCCGACGACAGCCGCGTAATCTGTGTCGGCGGGATGGGCGCGCCGACGGTCGGCGTCGAGAAGGTCCGAGGGACCGAATCGTACCGCGCGGTTCGGGCGATCGAGAAGCACACGGGTGAGCGGGCGACCGCGCTGATCTCCGGTGAGATCGGCGGCAGCAACTCGCTTGAGCCGGTCATCCCCGCATCGCTTGCGCGCCTCCCGGTCGTGGACGGCGACGGGATGGGCCGGGCTTTCCCCGAGCTGCAGATGACTACCTTCTTCATCTACGGGATCGCACCCACACCGACAGCAGTCTGCGACGAGAAGGGGAATACGGCGATCATCGAAGATGCCGTGAGCGCGACCTGGGTCGAGCGGATGGCGCGCGCCGTGACCATCGTGATGGGCTGCGCACCGGTCTTCGCCTTCGCGCCTATGTCCGCGCCGGATGTCCGGCGGACGGCGATCCCCGGCACGCTATCGCTGGCGAGATTGCTGGGCGAAGCGGTCCGCCGGGCCCAGCGGGAGAAGCGGGACCCGATCGAGGCGATCCTGGCCACCGTGCCGGGACGCGTGCTGTTCCACGGAAAGATCGTCGATGTAGAGCGCCGCACGACCGAGGGTTTCGCCCGGGGCCGCGTGACGATCGAGGGGATGGGCGATGAAGCGGGCGAACGAGTCGTCGTAGACTTCCAGAACGAGAACCTAGTAGCGCATCGCGACGATGCGTTGATCGCGACCGTGCCGGACTTGATCTGCCTCGTCGATGCGGAGCGCGGTGAGCCGATAACCACGGAGTTGCTGCGCTACGGCTTCCGGGTGAGCGTGCTCGGCTTTCCGGCGCCGCCGCTGCTGAAGACACCGCAGGCGCTGGCGGTGGTGGGACCCGAGGCGTTCGGCTACGAGGCCGCCTACGTGCCGCTCGAGCCATGAGCGGCAGCATGAGCCCTGCGGACGTAAGCGGCGCGCTGCGGGTCGGCGTGGATGTGGGCGGGACCAACACCGACGCGGTGCTGATGGCCGGGCGTCGAGTGGTGTCGAAGGTGAAGACCGCGACGACGCCTGACGTTACGAGCGGGATCGTTCGGGCACTCGAACGGGTGCTGGCGGAGGGCGGGGGCGGCGGGGTTGCGGAACACGGCGCTAAGGATCGCAAGCGGGGCAGCCTGGGCGGGATCCAGGCCGTGATGTTGGGGACGACCCATTTCATGAACGCGCTGCTCCAGCGTCGGGGCCTCGCGCGCACTGCCGTTCTTCGCCTCTGCGGTCCGTCGACGCGCCTGCTGCCGCCGTTCTGCGACTGGCCACAGGAGCTGCGCGGCGCGGTGGGCGGCCACAGCTACCTGCTGGCAGGCGGCCACGAATTCGACGGCCGTGAGATCTCCAGCTTCGATGAGGCCGCGGTTCGAGACGCGGTGCAGGATGCGGTGGCGCAGCGGGTCGAGGCGTTGACCCTCTGCGGCGTCTTCTCCCCGGTGAACCCCGCCCACGAGGTCCGGGCCGCCGAGCTCATCCGGCAGGAGCGACCGGACCTCTCGCTCACCCTCTCATCCGAGATCGGACGGATCGGCCTGCTGGAGCGTGAGAACGCGGCGGCGCTCAACGCGGCGCTCAGCCGGATCGCCGATCGGACGGTGGCGGCGATCCGCGGCGCCCTGGCCGAGATGGGGCTTGCCGTGCCCATCTTCTTCAGCCAGAACGACGGCACGTTGATGGACGCCGAGTACGCGGCCCGCTACCCGGTGCTCGCCATGTCGTCGGGGCCGACGAACTCGATGAGGGGGGCGGCCTTGCTCGCCGGCATCGAGGACGCCGTCGTCGTCGATGTCGGCGGCACGAGCACCGACGTGGGCATCCTGATTCAGGGCTTCCCGCGAACGGCGTCGACGGCCGTGAAGCTCGCCGAGGTGCGCACCAACTTCCGGATGCCCGATCTGATCTCGATCGCCCTGGGCGGCGGTTCGATCGTCCAGCGCGACCCGCTGGCGGTCGGCCCGTCCAGCGTGGCCGCTCGGATCAGCGAGGAGGCGATCGTCTTCGGCGGTGCGACGCTGACGGCCACCGATCTGGCGGTCGCGGCGGGCCGCGCCGGAATCGGCGACCCGGCGCGGGCCCGAACCCTCGAGGCACGACTCGTCGAACGCGGCCTAGCCGAGGTGAAGCGCCGCGTGGAGGAGGCCGTCGACCGGGTGAAGCTGACCGCCGCTCCCACACCGCTGGTGCTGGTCGGCGGCGGCAGCGTGCTCGTGGCCGATCAGCTCGCCGGTGCCTCGGAGGTCCTGCGGCCCGAGCACGCGGAGGTGGCGAACGCCATCGGAGCGGCGATCGCGCAGGTGGGCGGCGAGATCGAGAAGGTCTACTCGCTGGAACGCGTCGGGCGCCGCGAGGCGCTCGCGGCGGCCAAAGAGGAGGCGCTCCGCCGAGCGACGGAAGCCGGCGCGCAGCCCGAGAGCGTGGAGGTCGTCGAGGTAGAAGAGGTGCCGCTCACATATCTGCCGGGCAATGCGACGCGTATCCGTGTGAAGGCGGTCGGCGAGTTGGCCGGGCAGCGGACGGGATCACACCCCAGCACACTCCCCAGGGAGAGTTGACGGGTCTCGCGGGCGTTCAATCCGGGTCGCTGACCTGCTTCCAGACGCGCAGGAAATTCGCGCCCATGATCTTGCGGACATCCTCGTCGCTGTAACCCCGCTGCTTCAGGCCCCGGGTGATGTTGGGGTAGTCCTGTGCTCCCCGGATCCCCACCGGCGAGGGTGTGCGGGGGTACATGTCGGCGCCCAATCCCACGTGATCGATCCCGGCGATCTCCACCGCGTGGTCGATGTGGTCGAGTACGTCCTCGATGGTCGGTAGGCTCTCGAGCGGCCAATCCCGGCCGGCGTTGAGGTGTTCCACCGCGATGCGGAGCTCGAGGTCCTCGATCGGTGGAACCAGCCGGTGCCAGGGCCGACCCACCGCCCACAGCTCGTTCATCGCCTCGAGATACTCCGGGGTCAGGTAGTTGAGGACGAAGACGATCCCAATGACGCCGCCGTTCTCCGCCAGTGCCCGGAGCATCTCATCGCTCATGTTCCGGCGGTGCGGGTTGAGTGCCCGGACGCCGGAGTGTGAGGCGATCACCGGATCCTCACTCGTCTCGATCACGGCGAAGAAGGTCTCGTCCGACACGTGCGAGATATCGATCACCATGCCCAGCCGGTTCATCTCCCGCACTACCTCGCGTCCCAGCTCGTTGAGTCCACCCCAGCGCGGCTCGTCCGCACCGGAGTCCGCCCAATCGTGAGTCACGTTGTGCGTCAGCGTCATCGAGGACACACCCAGGCGGTGGAACTCCCGGAGGTTCGCCAGGCTGTTCTCGATGGCGTGCCCGCCCTCTATCGAGATGGGGATGGCGATCTTGCCCGCTGCCACGATTCGCTCGACATCGGAGCCGGTCCGTGCCAGCTCGACCCGGTCGGAGTGTTGCTCGATCGCCGCCAACGTGGCCGCCAGCAGCTGGTGCGCCTGGCGGGCGCCGCCTTCGGGGTAAAGGAAGTTCTGAACGAAGAGGGCGACGGTCTGGACATCGACTCCTCCCTCCTCGAGCCGGGGGATGTCGACATGCCCGGCGGGAAGGCGCTGGCCGATATCGAGCCTCTCGTAGAGGATGCGATAAGAGAGGTCGTTGTGGCTGTCCCAGACGAGGGCTTCGCGATGGAGCTGATCGATTCGCTCATCGCCAGTAGCACAACTCGTGGCCAGACTCGCGCCGACACAGCAGAGGGCGAGGCCGTACTCCCACTTGCTCATTGGTTCCTCCGCCTATACGGTGGGCCACGCCGGCCGACGCCTGCTATCGGCCGCCCGAGGCCTCCTCGCCCGCCGCGGCGAGCAGCACGAACGCCCTGTCCTCTATCTGGACTTCCTGAACACTCCCGTCATCGAACACGACCCGCAGCAGGCGCGGCTCCCCGGTCTCGTTACGAAGCTCCCAGCCCTGGCCGGCGCGGCTGACGCGCACCTTATCGATGCCGAACGCCTGGTCGCGCGCGCTATCGATGTACACGTGACCGTAGTGGTCGAGAACACGCATCACCGCCTCCGCGGCGGCGCCGTTCCCCCAGTCGTAGATCGTGAACATGCCCATCCCTTCGCCCTCCGGGCTGGTGCGGCCGCCGTGGGCGTAGTTCTCCATCGTGAAGCCGTAATCCTCCGGCCCGAACCAGGGATACACCCTCTCCCACATCGCCTTCACCGCGGGATTCTCCGGACAGTACATCATCACGAAGCCCGACTTCAGCGCGGCGACGCCGCGCTCGAAGTAGTCGCTATCGCCGGTCTCGCGATAGTACTCCAAGAACAGCTCGGCGAAGAGGGTCTCGCGCGAGTCGTTCCACTCACCGTCGGCGTTCATCACGCCGAAGCCGCCCAGTGCGGGAACGTAGATGAACGGCGGCTGCCAGACCTGCTGGAACATCGACAGCTCGTCCAGTGTCCGCCGTCCCCACTCCAGGTATCGCGCATCGCCGGTCGCCCGGTACGACGCGAGCAGCGCTTCCGCGGTCCAGAACGGCGAGAAGCTGTTCTGCTTGTACATGGCGTTGCGCTCGATCTTCGCGCCCAAGTATTCCTCACGCCCCCAGCGGCAGCACGACCAATACGTCTCGAAATCCTCCCAGCGGCCCTGCGGGACGATCTCCACCAGCACGGCATCCATGGCGCGGAGCGCAGCAATGCGGTACCTCGCTTCGCCGGTGACATTTGCCAGCTTCAGCAGGAAGGTCACGCTCATACTGGTTTCCGGCGTCTGGTTCATGACGGGGCCGCGCTCGTGTGTCTCCGGATGCAGCCAGCCGGGGAAGAAACCCTGCGAGTCTTGCAGCGTGAGCAGGCGATCGCCGTATGCGCGGGCGTAGGCGAGCAGGCGCTCATCCTCTTCCAGCTCCTGGTACCAGCGCAGCATGAGCAGCGCGGTCCAGCTGGCATCGAGGATGTGATACCAATCGGACGTGATGCCGTGATCGTGCGGGCTGCGATTGGAGTTGATCCAGAAGTAGTGCTCCCATCCCAGAGGTCGCTGATATTCCTCCCCTTCGATCTCGACCGTCACGTTCGGGGTCCCGATGACCGCAGGGAAGATGCCGTCCTCCATGGGCGC